>VGPE01000303.1 GCA_016875645.1 Chloroflexota bacterium | reverse complement strand
ATGGTGAGGACGGGCCCGTGCCGGACCAGCAGGTCGACCGAGGCCGGGCCGGCGGGATTCATGCGACCGGTCGCATCGACGGGCGGCTCACCCGCCGAGCTCGCGGGCCAGCGCATCCGCCCGCCGCAGGATGCGGGCCAGCAGCCCGGACTCGATGGCAGCGGCCAATTGGCCGTCGCCGAAGCGCTCCGAGCGGACGAGCACGGTCAGCAGGCGCGCCAGGTCGTCGGGCGTCGCGGCGGCAAGGGCGCCGGGGTCGCGGGACAGCCGCTGGAACTCGTCGGTGGCCGCCCACGCGGGCCAGTCGAAGCGGGGCGTGACCCAGCCGGCCACGCCGCGCCGGAGGAACTCCTCGGCGACCGGGCTGAACGAGTAGTACGGCATCGTGAACGACCGCGGCCTGATTTCCTCGCCGCCTGCCCAGCGCCCGAACTCGAACCCCTCCGCCTCGAAGGCCGGCAGAAAGGACGCCAGCGCCCGCAGCCGTGGCGTCAGCGGCCCGGGCACGAGGCCGTCTACTCGGCCGTCGCGCTCAGGATCCGCCACACCTGGTTCTCGTCGCAGGCCTCGTAGAACATGCAGAAGCGGCCGTCCGGCAACCGGATCACGGACGGCTCGGAGCACTTCTCGGCGTCGAATGCGCCCCGGCCGCCCGGCTCCAGCAGCGGGCCGCCCTCCTTGGTCCAGGTCACGCCGTCCTCGGACCGGGCCGCGAAGATCCGCCCGCGCACCGGGTCGGCGGTCCAGCCCGCGTAGTACATGCGGTAGCCGCCGGTGCCGAGACGAAGGGCCTCCGCCGCGTACACGGCGAAGGTCTCGAGGTCACCGCCCTGCGGGATGCGCACGCCTGCCTCCAGGTCGAACGCGAGCCCGTCCGCGGAGACCGCGCTCAGGATGTGGTTGCCGGCATCGAGGCCCATCCGCAGCGGCAGCGGGTAGCGATGGAAGTAGAGCCGCCAGCGGCCACGCGCGCCGGGCGTGACACCCGTGTCGAGCACGCGCGGCGAGCCCAGCCGGTTGACGCGGTCGCCGTAGCGCACGCCCGCCTCCGGCGTCCAGTTGAGGCCGTCCTCGGAGCGGGCGCTGACGATGTTCGCGGGACGGCCGCGGGGCTGGCCCTCCAGGTACATGCGGTAGCCGCCGCCGTCGAGCGGGACGACGTCCGGGCAGACGACACGCAGGTCCGCGTGCGGTCCGAATGGCTCGACACGGACGCCGGGCTCCGGTTCCCAGCGCTCGCCGTCCACGGAAAAGGCGCTCAGGATCCGGCCGGGTGTGACGTCGTAGTCCGTGCCGGGCCCGACCAGCGTGTAGTACATGCGCAGGCCGCCCTCGACGGCCACGACGTCCGGCGTGAGTGCCTTCCAGTGGCCGAGCTCCTGCGGCACGTCGATCCGGACGCCCGGGTCCTTGACCCAGCGCAGCCCGGGGTCGACCGGCGCGTAGTGGACGGCCGTGACGCTCATGCGGGTTCCTCGGTCGGGGTCGCGATCGGATCGAGAACGACGGGCTTGCGCGACATGATGCGCACCATCGCACACGACGCGCTGACTCGGGAGCCTGCCGGAACGCCGTCGGCGACCTGACGGCGTCGATTCGCCTACAGTGGGCGTCGTGAGCGCCTCGCCGCGACGGTACCTCACGCTCGCGATCCTGGCGATCGCGACGGTCGCCGTCGGCCACGATCTCGTCTACGTCCTGGCGCACGGGACGGGCCCCGGATATGGCCGCGCCATGGACAGCACCGGCCACGGGTCCTACTGGGCGTCGTTCGTCCTCACCGCGACCCTCCTGGCGGGCGGTCTCGCCGGGATCAGCGCCTGGCAGCTCTGGCGCCTCGCCCGGCGGGCGCGCTCGCTCGAGGTCCGCCTGGCGGGCGTTCCCGATGCGCCGATCGGGCTGCTGTGCCCGCTCGCCTGGTCATGGTGGCGCCCGGTGTTCGCCGCCAGCACGGCCTGGTTCCTGGTCCAGGAGAACCTGGAGCAGGTCGTCCGCGGCAATGCCGCGCCGCTGCTGGGCGCGCTCACGGGCGACCACTGGCTTGCCGTGCCGGTGCTCGCCCTCGTCTCGCTCGCGATCGCCGCCGCGGCAGCGCTCGTCGCGTGGCGGCGGGGAGCGCTTCTGGCCAGGCTTGCAGCCGCCGGCCGTCCCTGGCCACGCCGCACGATCGCCTCCTTCGGGATCGCGCGCGACGTGCGGCCTCGCCGCCGGGCCCTCTCGGCCGGCCATGCGCTTCGGGCGCCGCCCCTGGGCTCAGTCCGGATCTGAGTCCCCGCCCACCGTCCCGGTGGGCACCCCTGGAGGCTGCTCCGTGTTCATGCGCCCCATTCGAGCGGTGATGATCGCCACCCTTGTCCTCTTCGCGACGGCGCCCTTCGTAGCCGCACACGCCGAGCTCGAGACCGCGAATCCGGGCCCCGACGACACGATCACCGTGGTCCCCGACGTCCTGGTCGCGACGTTCACCCAGGACCTCGACGGCAGCCGGAGCTCGATCGAGCTCCGCAACGCCGCCGGCGACGTCCTGGCCCAGGGTGGGAAGGCCGCCGACGAAGCACGCGAGATGCGGCTGGAGCTGCCGGACCTGGAGCCGAGCATCTACACGGTTCGCTGGACGACATTCTCGTCGGAGGACCGCGAACTGGCGCGGGGGACATACACGTTCACGGTGGCGCCGGCGCCGACCCCGACGCCCACCCCGATGCCCACCCCGACGCCCACCCCGACGCCCACCCCGACGCCCACCCCGACGCCCACCCCGAC
>VGPE01000302.1 GCA_016875645.1 Chloroflexota bacterium | reverse complement strand
AGGAGCCGCCGGATCAGCATCACCGCCTCGTCGAGCCGATCGAGGCGCTCGCCGAAGCCCTCCCCGAAGTGAATGCCGAACGCCTCGTGCTCGCGCTCCATCCACGCCCCGCCGATGCCGAGGATCGCGCGCCCGCCACTGATGTGGTCGAGGGTCGTCGCGAGTTTCGCGGTGAGGCCGGGGTTGCGGAACGTGTTCGCGGCCACCATCAGGCCGAGGCGGATGCGCGACGTGGCCTCGCCGGCGGCGGCAAGGGCGAGCCAGCCCTCGAAGATGGGCTGGCGCCACGGGCCGACGATCGCGAGCAGGTGATCCCAGGTCCAGACACTGTCCCAGCCGGCCGCGTCGGCGGCGACGGCGGCGTCGCGGAACGAGCGCCAGTCGGTGCCCTGCGACCAGAGCTGGATTCCGAACCGCAGCGGCGTCTCATTGCGCATCACTGGGTGTCCTGCGATGCGTCCGATCGAGGTGAACCGGGTTCACTCATGACTGGGGGCGATGGTAGACAGGGTTGGGAGGGGCGCCAGCCCCAATCCGTGCGTGGCCTCGCCCGGAATCCGCCCGGAATCCCGTCTTGCATCACGGGCAGTGATGGGTGGTGGGGATTCCCTGGCATCGGGCGCGTACCAGCGTCCCCAGTGATCGGGGGCGCGAGCCGCCGCCGAATCACGCCGTCAGCGTCGGCAGCACCTCGCGGCCGAACACGTCGATCCACTCGTCCTGGTTGCGGCCCACGTTGTGCAGGTAGACCTGGTGGAAGCCCATGTCGAGGAACTTCTGGATCTCCCGGCGGTGCGCGTCGGGGTCCGACGAGATGAGCATCCGGCCCTTGAAGTCCTCCGGGCGGACGAGCTTCGCCATCGCCGCGAAATCGAGCGGAGAGCGGATGTCCTGCTTTGGGAACTTCATGCCGCCGTTGGGCCACTCGGTCATCGCGTTCCGCAGCGCCTCTTCGTCGGTCGGGGCCCAGGAGAGGTGCAGCTGGAGAATGAACCGGAAGTTGGTGGGGATCTTGCCCATCTCCGCGCAGCCCTCGCGGCACTTCTCCATGATCATGTCGATCTTCTCTTCGGGCGCCCCGACGGTGATCAGGCCGTCGGCGAACATGCCCGTCTTCTTGGCCGTGACCGGCCCGGCCGTCGCGATGTAGATCGGCGGGGTGGGGTCGGGCAGTGTCCACAGGCGTGTGGACTCCAACTTGTAGTACTTGCCCTCGTGCTTGACGTCCCGGTCGCGGTGCTGGAACAGCTTGCGGATGATCTCGATCGCCTCGAACATCCGCGCGATCCGCTCGGGTGTCTCCGGCCAATAGCCGCCGACGATGTGCTCGTTGAGCGCCTCGCCCGACCCCAGGCCCAGCCACGTCCGGCCCGGGTACATGTGCTCCAGCGTGGCGGCTGCCTGGGCCACGATCGCCGGGTGGAACCGGAACGACGGGCACGTGACGCCCGGCCCGAGGTCGCCCCGGGTGCGCTCGCCGAGGGCGGTCAGGACATTCCAGACGAATGGCGCATGGCCCTGCTGCGGCACCCACGGCTGGAAGTGGTCGGCGGCCATCACGCCGTCGAACCCCGCCGCCTCCGCGCGGGCCGAGTACCCCACCACCTCCTGGGGCCCGAACTGCTCCAGCATCGCCGCGTAGCCGATCTTCGCCTGTGCCATGTTGGGTCAGTCTCCCTCGGTGGTGTCCACGCCAGCGCCGACCTCGTCGTCGCGGTGTTGCTCTTCAGTGATTTCGGCATGGATCGACACCGGCCGGAACCGGAAGCTCACCCGCTGATGGGTCTCGAACACCCGGATCGCCCGCCGTGCCTCGTCGGGCGGGTCGTTGAGGCGTGCCATCGTGGCGATGTCGTGCTGTGCCGTCGGCTGGTCGTTCTGGATCGAAACGGTGCCAATGACGCCGACCCAGTCGTGGCCGTCCTGGACCGCGAAGTTGATCCGCGGGTCGCGCCGGAGGTTGCCGGGCCAGCGCCGCCCTTCGCGACTGTTGACCACGAGGCGGACGCCGTCCGCGTCGCGTTCGACCAGGTACCAGACCACGGCCTGGTGGGGCGAGCCGTCGGGATTGGTCGTGCCGATGACCGCGAAGCGATGCGACTCGAGGAATCGCGCCGCCTCTTTGGGCAGAGGACGGGCAGCCTTGGGGTCGGGCACGCCCCGGATGGTACGCGAGGTCGCAGGGCCCGACGGGACGCGCTGGGTCCAGGTCAACTGCCGCTCGCGAGCGCGGTGGGGGGCCTCGAGGACGACGGGAGGCTGCGAGGGCAGCGGAGGGCTACTCGCCTCCAGCCGCTGCGCCGAACTCGGATTCCGGGCCGTCGGCGACGTGGAAATGGACCGGCTCACCAACGTGGGCAAGGGCCAGGACTGCCGAGCGGCGGGGCACGATCGGGTCCGCCTCCGGGCGGCCGATCAGGTAGCCCTGCCCGAACTCGGCGCCCAGCTCGATCAGTGTCGCGAGGTCGCGCCGGGTCTCGATCCCCTCGGCGACCAGCCGCGCGCCGATCCGACGCCCGAACGACACGAACGCCTCGACCAGCGCCTGCTTGGCGTCGTCGAGGCGAACCCCTGTCGCGATTTCTCGGTCGATCTTGATGATCGATGGCCGAAGTGCGGCGATCAGCGTGAACGAGGCATATCCCGCGCCTGCATCGTCGATGGCAAAGCCGAAGCCGAGGCTGCGCAACTCCTTGACCTGGCGCTTGAGGGGCACGACGTCCGAAACGGCCTGCTGCTCCGTGCACTCGAGCGTGATCTGCTCGGGGTCAGG
>VGPE01000301.1 GCA_016875645.1 Chloroflexota bacterium | reverse complement strand
CCCGTCATCGCCGCCGCTGATCCGCGCCCCGGCGTCGCTCGAGCGGCTGGGCGTGGAGATCGTGAACCGCAACGGCAGGGCCATCGAGGCCTACCTGGCACCAGCGCTCCTCCAGGCCATCGCCCGCCTGCCCGGCGTCGAGGCGGTGGAGCCGATTCTGCCCACGATCCTGACCGGCCTCGTCGGCGAGGGCGTCGCGTTGCACCGTGCAGCCACGTGGCAGAGCGCCGGCTACCTCGCGACCGGCGTCAAGGTCGGCATCATCGACGGCGGCTTCACGGGCATCAGCGCCAGGCTGGGCGTGGAACTGCCCTCGACCGTCCAGGGACGCTGCTACTCGGGCGTCGGCACGTTCACCTCGAACCTGTCGGACTGCGAGGCCGAAGGCATCGATCATGGGACCGCGGTTGCCGAGACCGTCGTTGACATGGCGCCGGGCGTCTCGCTCTACGTTGCCAACCCCTTCTCCCTCCAGGACTACGAGCGGACAGTGACGTGGATGACCTCGAACGGGGTGCGGATCATCAACGCGTCGCTGGCAACCTCGTACCAGGGTCCGGGTGACGGCTCCGACCCGACGGGCGCGTCGCTCTATACCGTCGTCGCTCAGGCCAGCTCGGCCGGTGCCCTGTGGGTGAATTCGGCTGGCAACTCCGGCGAGAACGGCTGGGTCGGCCCCTGGTCGGATCCCGACGGAGACGATTTCCTCGATTTCTCGGGCGACGACGAGGGCAACGGCATGGACCTTGCCGCGGGCCAGGGGGTGATCGTGACGGCGCGCTGGAACGACACCTGGGGCCGCTCGACGAACGACTACGACATCGGCGTCTTCGACCCGGCCGGCGCGTTGATCGCCTCCTCGGTGGACACTCAGGATGGCAACGACGACCCTGTCGAGACGCTCTTCTTCAAGGCGCCGGTCTCGGGCACCTATGACGTGGTGGCGACCCGCCACGTCGGTGCGCAGGTGTCCCGCTTCCAGCTCCTGGTGCTGACCGGGGGCGCTTCGCCGCTCGAGCACCGCGACGCCGCCGAGACGATCCCCAGCCCGGTGGACAGCAAGGCCACCGGGATGCTCACCGTCGGTGCGGTGGATGTCGCAGCGCCGCAGTTGATCGAGAGCTACTCATCGCGCGGGCCGACGCTCGATAACCGCATCAAGCCGGATCTCGTCGCCGGGGACTGCGGCACCACCACATCGATCGGTACGTTCTGTGGCACCAGCCAGTCCGCGCCGCATGTCACGGGCGCGGCCGCGCTGGTCCTGGACGCGTTTCCGTCGTTCACAGCCCAGCAGGTCGCGGCACACCTGCGGTCCCACGCGATCCCCCTCGGTGGCGCCACGCCGAACAACACGTATGGCCATGGCCGGCTCGACCTGGGCGCGCCCCCGGGCCCGCCGGTCCCGGTTGGCCTGGAATTCCAGGCCCAGCCAGGTGGAGCCGTGGAAGGTGCCCCGCTGGCGATGCAGCCGGTCGTCCGCATCATCGACGCCGACGGCGTCACCGTGTCCCGGGGGTCTGGGGCGAGCCTGCCGATCACCTTGGCGCTCGGGGCGAACCCGGGCGGGGCCACCTTGGCCTGTCCGGGCGGGCTGACGCTCGTCGCGGTCGCGGTCGCGGTCGCGGTCGCGGTCGCGGGCGTGGCCGCGTTCAGTGGTTGTTCCCTGGACCGTCCGGGCGTCGGCTACACGCTGGTCGCTTCCGCCGGCGGCCTCGCGGGGGCCACGTCGGCACCGCTCACGATCACCGGGGTCCCGGTCGTACTGGGCTTCGCGGCCCAGCCATCGGACGGTGCGGCCGGCCAGGCGCTGACCGCCTCCCCGGTCGTCCGGATCACCAATGGAGCCGGCGGCACGTACTCCACGGGGGCGAGGAGCACGCTGCCCGTCACGCTGTCCATCGGGGCGAACGCCGCCGGGGCGACCCTGGCATGCCCGGGCGGGACGACCGGGGCGACCCTGGCCGGAATTGCGACGTTCAACGGCTGCACGATCGATGCGCCCGGCGGTGGGTACACGCTCCTGGCGTCTGCCCCGGGCGCAACGACTGCAGTGACGGGACCCTTCACCCTGGCGGACCCGAGCGGGCTCCTCAGAGTCCCCGTCCTCACGATGACCGCCAGCGAATCGACGGTCCGGTGGGGCAGCGCGGTCAGCCTTGCCGTCCGGCTGACTGCCGCAGATGGTGTCGCCCTGGGCGGTCGCCCGGTCCGCGTCCAGGCCACGCTTGATGGGATCACGTGGGACGACGTGCCCGGAGCCCTCGTCACGGACGCAGCGGGGCTGGCGTCCCTCGCGTATCGGCCCGCGACGAACCTCTACTATCGGGCCGCGTTCGTGGCGGCAGACGACTTGACCGCCGCCACCAGCGACCGGGCTCGCGTCACGGTCCGCCAGTTGAGCGCGCTGCGCCCGACCAACCAGGGCAAGGTCAAGGTGGTCCCCCGGCGGACCCAGGTGGCGTCTCTGACAACGGTGCGACCCTCGCGCCCGAATGTGCCCCCGGGCGACGTGACGCTGCAGGCCTTCCGTCTGGTCGGCACGCGCTGGACGCTCGTCACAACGGAGGTCGCCACGCCCGATGCTGCCGGGATCGCCACGGTCGTGGTGTCGTTCAACGCGCCGGGCAAGTGGTACGTGCGCTCGCAGGCCAACCCCACGTCGCTCAACGCGAACAGCGGCTGGAGCCCGATCGAGCGCTACGACGTGCTGTAGGGTCGGCGCCGGCGCGAGGCCCGGCTGGCGACGGCACGCGTTCCCGGTCAGGGCGTC
>VGPE01000300.1 GCA_016875645.1 Chloroflexota bacterium | reverse complement strand
ACCTGGGCGAGCGAGAGGGCGCGATCGGCATCAACTGGTACCTGCTGGACCCAGAGGCGTAGGGCGATCGTCTGGGCGCCCCGGGTTTCCTGCCGGGTACAGATTCCGTCGCCGTCGTGGGGGTCTGTGCCCAGCAGGCAACGCTCCGGCGCGTTCCGTGTTCGCCCAAGCGGCCCGCCCGGGGCTACCCGCCGCGCAGCTGCTCCTCGACCGCCAGTCGCTGCTCCAGGTGCCGCATCCGCGCCGGTCCGGCCGTCCGCAGCATCGCCTCGCCGTACGCACGCTGCGTCGTCGCCTCTCGGGCGGCGGACTCGGCGGCCATCTTCTGGCGCAGGACGGGCAGGTCGGCTGCCGCGTAGCGCGCCTCGAAGTTGAACGTGAACATCCGCCGCCGGTCACCGCCGCCCCACGACGAGTGCTTGATGCGGTGGTTGAACAGCAGCATGTCGCCCGGCTGCGACTCGCAGGCGTAGGCGGGGACGTCGGCGCCGGCGACGCCCCACGACTCGTCGGGCCGGCTGGCGAACGTGAACGGCACCGCCTCGTGGAGCATCGCGAGGAACGCGTCGCCGCGGTGGGTGCTGCCAGGAATGACGCGCAGGGCGCCCGTCGCCTCCGTCACCGGATCGAGGTAGAAGGCGATCTTGAACGACTCGTGCGGGTCGTCGGGCTCCTTGTCGGAGTGCCACTTCGTGTCCCCGACGTAGTAGTTGCCGTCCGAGGTTTCGTAGTTGTAGTCGTCGCCGAGGATGGCGGCGGCGGTCTCGTCGATGCGCGGGTCGTCGAGCAGCGCGGACAGGTACGGGTGCGAGTCCACGAACGGGATGAGCATCGAGCGCTTCACGTGGTCGTGCGTCCGCCCGCTGGCGGCCCAGACCTCCTCGAACGCGTCGGTGATCGCGCCGATCTCGGCGGCGAACAGGCCCGGGAACTTCAGGAACCCGAACGTCCGGTAGAAGCGCAGCTGCTGCTCGGTCAGACCCAAGATCACACCTCCGGTCGCAGATGATGCGGGCGGTAGCGGCGCCCCGCCGCGTTCGCCCGCGGGCTGTGCTTCGCGGCAGCCCGCGCGGTGGCCTTCCGCGCGCGGACCTCCGACCTCGCACCGATCGCCGCGGCGGCCGCGGCCGCTGACGCGGCCGGGGCTGCCGCCATTGCGGCACACGCAACGATTCCAGGTCAAGCGCCGCCGTTCAACCGTTGCCGCGCCCCCAGCAGGCCCTCGCGCCCCGGATCGTTGCGGCGCACACAATGAAGTCGACCTTCGTGCCGGCTGACCCTTGCGACGACCCTGCCGGATGCCCGAATCGTTGCGTGGGCCGCAATCCCTGATCGGGATCCTGGCGGTGATACCGCCGGGCGGCTATCCCGCCTCGGCCGCGAACGGTCCGTCGGCTCGCTCCACGGGCCCCGGGCCGGGTAGAGTGACACCCGGCGTCCGGAGCCGGTGAGACGGACGCCGCAGGAGGGAACCCATGGCCGCGTCCGCCCGCCCGCGTGTCGTCGTCTTCGATCCGCTCACGTCCGTCATGGACTGGTCCTACGAGATGGAACGGCGGATGCTCGCCGAGCACGGCGTCGACCTCGTCGTCCCCGCCACGCCCCAGGAGGCGGATGAGGCCGTCCGCGACGCCGACGTGGCGATCGTGTCGGCCATCCGCGGCATGAAGCGCGAGAACATCGAGCCGCTCACGAACTGCGTGGGCCTGCTCTGCTACAGCATCGGCATGAACCAGGTGGACGCCGAAGCGGCCGCAGAGAAGGGCATCCCGGTCGGCAACACGCCCTTCTGCGTGGACGAGGTCTCGGACCACGCGCTGACGTTGCTCCTCGCCGCAGAACGGCGCCTCATCCCGTGGGTCCAGATGGTCGCCGCCGGGAACTGGGACTACGCGAACGCGCCCCACAAGGGCATCCACAAGCTCAAGGGCCGGACCCTCGGGATCATCGGGACGGGTCGCATCGGCAGCGAGATCGCCCGCAAGGCCGCACCCTTCGGCTATAGCCTACTCGGCTACGACCCGTGGGTCGAGTCGATGAAGCACGGCCTCCAGAAGGTGAACCTCGAGACCCTGATGGCCGAGTCGGACGCGATCGTGCTCGCGCCCACGCTCAACCCGACCAGCCGCAACACCATCAACGCGACGTCGCTCGGGCACATTCCGGCGGGCAGGGGCGTGACGCTCGTGAACATCGCCCGCGGCGGCCTGGTGGACGAGGCCGCCCTCGCCGACGCCCTGCGATCCGGTCGGGTGGGCTACGCCGCGCTCGATGTCCGCGCGGACGAGCCGCCCAAGCCCGACAATGACCCTCTCACCGGTTCGCCGAACCTGATCGGGACGCCGCACGTCGCGGGGCTCTCGGTCGAGGCGCAGGAAGGACTGCACGTCATGGCCGCCGAGGCGGCGCTTGTGATGCTCCGGGCGGCGGGGCGGCTGCCCGCGGGTTCGGCAACAGCGGCAACCGCAGCGTCGTAGCGACGCTCGGACTCGCCGCGAAGAGGGGACGAACGGCAATGGCTGATATCGCGCTCCGGCTTGCGAACGTCTCGCGTCACTACGGCAAGGTCCGGGCCGTTGACGACCTGTCGCTGGAGATCCCGGCCGGCGCGTTCGTCACGCTGCTCGGGCCGTCGGGCTGCGGCAAGAGCACCACCCTCGCCATGATCGCCGGTCTCGACCGGCTCGACTGCGGCCGCATCTACATGGGCGACCAGGACATCACCGACGTGCCGCCCAACGAGCGGCGGATGGCGATGGTGTTCCAGAACTACGCGCTCTACACC
>VGPE01000299.1 GCA_016875645.1 Chloroflexota bacterium | reverse complement strand
CGCGCCGAGGGTCGTCGCGGCGGTCGGCCGGTCGGACATGTAGGTGAACGTGAACACGACGTCGTCCGCGGTGAAGTTGGTGTTGTCCGACCACTTGATGCCCGGCTTCAGCTTCCAGGTCACCGTCTTGCTATCGGCGGCGAGGCCGCCGTTCGCGCGGCTCGGCACCTCGGCGGCGAGCACGGCCACCGGCTGACCCTCCGGCCCCATCGCCGCGAGCGGCTCGAGCATGAGACGCGACGCCTCGCGATCCTTGGCGCCCGTGGCCAGGTGCGGATTCAGGATCGTGGGTCCCTGCGAGAACAGCAGCTTGACCTCGCCGCCGGCACCGCGGGTGCTCGGCGACGCGGTCTGCACCGCGGCCGTCTGGATCGGGGCACCCGGTGCGCTGGCCGGCGCGCTGGGTTGCGCACAGGCGGTCGCCAGCAACGCTCCGATGAGCACTGGAGTGAGGCCCCGCAAGGCACGCGCGGTCTTCGCCATGTCGCTCAACCTCCACCACATTCATGCGCTCCGCTCGTCTCAGGCTCTGGCGGCGAGGCCCGGGGCCATGCTCCGGAGAGTCTGCGGGCGTCAAGCGTACGGGTAGTGGGTACCGAGAAAAGTGCATCCGGCTACGTCGTCCCAGGCCTCTCCTGTGCTTCCCGCCCACCGGGTTAGGCCTCGACCACGGCACACTGTCACGGTCAGACAGTTGAAGTTCGGCATCCGGCTGATCGACGACCTCGGCACTCCGGGCGAGCTGGTCGCGCTGACCGAGCTCGCCGACGAGGTCGGGTTCGACAGCGTCCTGTTCCCCCAGAGCCCCTTCCGGCACAACGGATGGGCGCTCTGCGCCGCCGTCGCCCGGAGCACGCGGCGGATCGAGATCTCGGTCGGCTCGGCCGTGCGCGCGATCGATCCGAGCGAGGCCGCGACGTACGCCGCGACGCTGGACCACCTCTCCCGGGGCCGGGTCAACCTGCGCGTCGGAGCGCACAACTACGACACGCTCCGCTGGGTCGGCCTGGACAGCGCGGACATCGTGCAGCGCACGCGCGAGGCCTGCGACATCGTCCGTCGACTCCTGCGCGGCGAGAAGGTGCCGTATGCCGGGTCCGTCTACCGCTGGACGGAGCAGGCCTTCCTGCGCTTCACCCCGTTCCGCGCGGAGATCCCGATCTGGATCCCGACCGTCGGCGAGGAGCTCGCTGAGCTGAGCGGCGAGATCGGCGACGGGAGCTGGCCGATGGTCTGCCCGCCCGCGTCGGCGCCGCTGATCGTCGCCCCGATCAACCGCGGGCTCGCCCGCTCGTCGCGGCCGGAGCGTCCGTTCGAGCGGGTCGCGGGTGTGTGGCTCGCGGTGTCCGAGGACGGCGAGGAGGCGCGGAGCCTGCTGCGGGACATCGTCGCCTACTACGGCCCGTTCCTCGATCCGGCGGGCCTCGCCCTGATCGGCCTCACCGTCGCC
Organism: Chloroflexota bacterium; assembly: GCA_016875645.1. Taxonomy (GTDB): domain Bacteria; phylum Chloroflexota; class Limnocylindria; order Limnocylindrales; family CSP1-4; genus VGPE01. Next base: position 1,381 of record VGPE01000299.1, on the reverse strand, counting down.
GACTTCCTTCCCGCGTACGAGCGGATGCAGGCCGGCGACAAGGCGGCGGCACGGAGGCTCGTCACGCCCGAGATGCTCCGCGTCGGCATCTCGGGTACCCCGGCCGAATGCGTTCGACAGCTCGAGCCGCTCGTCGCCGGCGGCTTCGACAGCGTCTCGATCGGCGGTCCGCTCGGGCCGGACCCGGCCCGGGCGGTTCGCCTTCTGGCCAGCGCGGTCATGCCGGCGTTCGACTAAACCGCCGCGCGGCCACACGCGGTCCAGGGCCCACGGTTCACGACGCAGGGGAGGTGTCAGCAATGGCAGTCAGGCGGACCGCACGCGTCGCACGGCTCCGCCCAGCGGTGCCCGCGCCGTCGGCGCCGGACCTCTTCGGCGCGCTGGAGTTCCGCAACCTCGGCCCCTTTCGCGGCGGGCGGGTCGTGGCGGTGGCCGGCGACTACGAGAACCGGCTCGTCTTCTACTTCGGGTCAACCGGGGGTGGGGTTTGGAAGACCGAGGACGGCGGCCACTACTGGCGCAACGTCTCGGACGGCTTCTTCCGCCGGGCGTCGGTCGGCGCGCTGGCGGTCGCCGCGGCGGACCCCAACGTCATCTACGCCGGCATGGGCGAGGCCTGCGTCCGCAACACGACCACCTACGGCGACGGCGTGTGGCGCTCGACCGACGCGGGCAAGAGCTGGACCCACCTCGGGCTGTCCGACACGCGCCACATCGGCAAGGTGCGGGTCGACCCGCGCGATCCCAACCGCGCGTACGTGGCGGCGCTGGGCCACGCGTTCGGACCGAACCGCGAGCGGGGCCTCTTCCGCACCCGGGACGGGGGCGCAACCTGGGAGCACGTGCTGGACCGCGGACCGCGCGCGGGCGCGATCGACGTGTCGATCGACCCGGCGAACTCCCGGATTCTGTACTGCACCACCTGGGACATGCGGCGCGACCCGTGGAGCCTGACCAGCGGCGGACCGGGCAGCGGCCTGTTCCGCTCGACGGACGGCGGCGACACCTGGGTCGACCTCACCGGCCGCCCCGGTTTCCCCCAGGGTCTGCTCGGCCGGATCGGCGTCGCCGCCTCTGCGAAGCCGGGCCGCGTCTACGCCATCGTCGAGGCCGGGGAGAGCGGGATCTTCCGCAGCGAGGATGCCGGCGAGCGCTGGGAGCGGATCGGGGACGACCCCCGTCTGCACACCCGCCCCTTCTATTACCACCACATCGCCGCGGACCCGCGCGATCCCGGAACGATCTGGGTCATGAACACCGACCTGTGGCGTTCGACCGACGGTGGCCGGATCTTCAGCCAGGTGCCCACGCCCCACCCGGACAATCACGACATCTGGATCGACCCGCGCGACCCCGCCCGGATGGTCGAGGGCAACGACGG
>VGPE01000298.1 GCA_016875645.1 Chloroflexota bacterium | reverse complement strand
GGCTGCGGCACGGGGCCACCCGGCGACTGCTCGCCCGAGGTGATCGCCACGAGCTGATCGGGCGTCTTCCCGGTCTTGTCGAAGGTCTTCTCGAGCACCACGGTCTTCCGGACGAACGGCGCCCTGCCGTTGCCGTGCGCGTCCTCGGCGAAGCGCAGGAGCTCCGTCAGCTCGGAGCCGATCAGCTCCTGCCGCTCGATGAGCGCGCCCGCGACCGCGTGGACCGCGTAGTCCTTCTCGCGCACGAGCCGCTTGGTCTCGTCGTACAGCTGGTCGAGGAGCGAGTCGGCCTGGCGCTGCACCAAGTCGCCGCCGACATTGGCGAGCAGGCTCGCGCCCATGCCGAGCGAGCCGACGTAGGCCATCGCCAGCCGGGTGGCGTTGTTCAGGTCGGAGGAGGCGCCGGTGAGCTTGGTCTTGAGGATCTCCTCCTCAACCGCCCGCGAGCCCAGGAACATCATGATGTCGGTCTCGATCTCGCGGGCGTGCTTGGTGTGGCGCTCCTCACGCTCGGCGCTCTGGACCACGCCGCCCGTCTCGCCGCGGCGGATGATCGACGCCTTGAGGATGCGCTCCTCAGGACGCAGGTAGTGGCCGACGATGGCATGCCCCGCTTCGTGGTACGCGATCGCGCGCCGGTCGTCCGCCGTCATCGTCGCCGGCTGCTTGAGGCCCAGCTGGCGGATGTCGCGCGCCGCGAGCCAGTCGCGGTACGTGAGGAAGTCGCGGCCTTCGTCGTGGGCCACGATCAGGGCCTCGTTGATGATCGTCTTGATCTCGATGGGCGTCCATCCGATCGAGTCCGAAACCATCAGGTCCATATCCATCTTGGGATCGTGCGCCTTCTGTGCGAGGTAGTGCTGGATGATGTCGCGCCGGCCCGGACCGTCGGGCGGGAAGATGTTGAGCCGACGGTCGAGCCGGCCGGGACGCGTCAGCGCCGCATCGAGCGTGTCCGGCCGGTTGGTCGCACCGATGACGAAGACGACCGGCTTCAGCGGGACCGGGCCTTGGATCAGGCCGAGCCAGCGGCCGAATCGCTGCAGCCAGCGGTCTTCGATGTGTTGACCGAGCGAGTCCATCTGGTTGAGCATGGTGTTCAGGGCCATGCCGCGGTAGCCGAACATGCCCATCCCGCCCATCGGCATCTGGCCCTGACCCGTGCCCTGCACGCCGCTGCGCGACATGCCGATCGAGTCGAGCTCGTCGATGAACAGGATGCAGGCCCCCTGGTGGCCGGGCTTCGCCCACTTCCGTCCGAGCCCGCGCGCCTGGCGGAACAGCTGCACCACGATGAGCACGTCGACCCCGAAGAACATCGAGGAGAGGCTCGACGCATCGACGTAGATGAACGGGAGCTTGGCCTCCGCCGCGATGACGCCGGCGAGGAACGTCTTTCCGGTACCGGGGGGACCGGACAAGAGCATGCCTTTGGGCAGCTCGCCGCCGAGCTGGCGGAAGCGCTCGACACCGGTGAGGATCCGCACGAGGCTCTTGGCGTACTCGAGCAGCTCGGGCTGACCGCGGTAGCTGTCGAACGAGAGGCCGATCTGCGGCATATCCGGCGTGACCACGTACTTGCGCGGACGCGACATGAACCACATGAGCAGCCCGAACTGGGCGACCATCGAGAACGCGATGAACACGAGGTAGAGCAGCAGCCCGGGAGCCGAGACGATGAGCTGGATGACGCCTTCCACGAGCTGCCGCTGGCCGACCGTCGTGACGACGAAGGCCAGGAGCAGGAACAGGATGATCAGGCGCTTCTTGTTGTAGTTGAGGAAGTAGACCAGCCCGCTGCCGAAGCCACGCATCCGGTTCAATTCACACCCACCACTTCATCCTTGACGATTCGCAGCACGAACCCGACCGGGACATCCTGCCCCTTGCGGTCGCGCCCTTCGATTGCGTAGCCCGCGAGGACTTCGCCGTTGCGCTCGACCGCGCCCAGGAAGCGCATCTCGAACACGACCGCCACCGGCTGGATCGCCTGACCGAGCGCCTGGAGCACCTGAGGGCTCGCGGCCGACGCCAGACGGCGTGGGTCGTCCGACACGAGGGCGGCGGCGAGACGCTTGCCGGCCTCCGGCTCCGCGACCGCCGGAAGCGACGGGTACGGGTTGGCATGGACCGGCGGGAGCACCGCTATGCCGACCAGGATGCCGATCACGAAGCCGACGGCGACGAGCGCCATCGAGCCCGGGTCGCTCTTGATCGGCTTGCGCTGGAGCACCTGCGGGATCTCCGGCCGGACCGGCATGACCCCGCCGGCGGAAACTTCACTACTCACTGCGCACGACCTTCCCGTTGAAGAGCGTGAGCATGAGCGGGAAGAAGCGGTCCGGGCCGCTCGTCGGCCGGATCTCCACCGCGTAGGCCTGGAAGGTGAGCGGCCCGATCGTGCGCCCGCCGACGAACGTGAGCGACACGGTCTTGAACGAGGCCGGTGCGCCCTCGGCCTGCAGGCGCACGGCGCGCTGCACCAGATCGCGGCCGGGCGTCACGGAGGCGAGCATCTCGTTGTTGTTCTGGACGAAGCCGAGCATGTAGTCGCGTGCCTGGCGCGTCTCGCCCGTGCCGCCGACGTCCATGAGCATCGGCGCGGCGAACGCGGTCAGGACGTAGCCCATCAGCGCTCCGAGCAGGAGCGACCCGGCCGCCCTGAGGATTCCCGCGCGCGTCGGCATCGTGTACGCGAGTCTAGTCCGTGGGGCCCGCGTTCCTGTTAGACAGCGCGCGCTTTGAGGATGTCATCGGGGTCCCGTCCTTTCACTTTGAGCAGGCTCGGTCGATGCGCGTAGAAGAGCGAGGCCGGCGTCCGCCCCCGGGTCCG
>VGPE01000297.1 GCA_016875645.1 Chloroflexota bacterium | reverse complement strand
GGCCTGGAACCGCTCGTTCGCCCCGAGGCTGCGCTCGGCGGCTCGTCGCCGGTTCCAGCCACCGGGCCAGGGACGGCGATCGGATCAGGTCGCCGGCCCGCGCGCCGCCAGTCTGCGAGCGCGGCCTTGAGGGCCCCGGCGAGCTGGATCGGCGAGGGTCGCGCGGCCGGGTCGCCGGCGAGTGCCGCTGCAATCGGCGCGTCAAAGAACGGTCCGAGACCGAACACCACGGCGGACGCTGCCTCGACCGGTTCGGCCTGAGCCTGGACGAATTCCATCACCGTGCCCGCCGGCCGTGGCAGACGTGAAGTCAGCGCCTGGTACACGACGACGCCCAGGGCGAAGACGTCCGCTGCCGGTGTCGCCGGGCCGCCCGCGAGGACCTCCGGGGCAAGGAAGGCCAGCGTCCCCATCGCGGTCCCCGTGCCGGTCAGCCCGCCCTGGGTGTCGTCGCCGCGCGCGATCCCGAAGTCGCCGAGCTTCGCGCCACCTCCTGTCAGCAGGATGTTGTGCGGCTTGACGTCCCGGTGGACGAACCCGCGACCGTGCAGGCTGGCCAGGCCGCCCGCGACGTCGACGATGGCCGGCACGATCTCGTCGGGCGAGAGCCGACCACCCCGCGCGGCGAGCAGGTCGGCGAGCGAGCCGCGCTCGCAGAGCTCCATGACGAAGAAGGGTTCCCGATCCGTGCGCCGGTCGGCGGGCTCCACGTCGTAGACGGCGACGATGCCCGGATGATTCACGGCCGCGAGTGAGCGAGCCTCTCGTTCGAAGCGATGGGCGACCGCCTGGTCCTGGGCGAGGTTGGGCAGCAGGATCTTGAGCGCGACGTCACGCTGCAATCGCAGGTCATGGGCGCGATAGACCATCGCGCTGCCGCCGGAGCCCAGCGGCGCGTCGATGCGGTAGCGGCCGACCAGGATGTCGCCGACGTGCGGCATGACCCGAGCGTAGTCGATGGGCCGCCGACGGGGCCCGGGCGGCTGCCGCCGCGCAGCCGTTCGACCGCGACCGCCGACGCTCGTCGAGTTGGCCAGATAGCCTTGGCTCATGTTCGCAACGCTCGCCAGCGGGTACACGCGCCTGCCCCGCGAAGGGGAGACCGACCACCTCGGCAATGCCCGGGCCGCCGCCGCCCGCGGCGATTTCGACCCGCGCGCGCTGCGGGCGATCGAGAACACCCTCATCCGTGAGCTTGTCGCCGAGCAGGAAGCGGCGGGCCTTGAGCTCGTGACCGACGGGAACGTTCGCTGGCTCGACGACATCGGCTCGTTCGTCTGGGCGCTCAAGGGCGCTCGCGTCGATGCGGCGGGGCAACCGCGCTTCGACGGCGAGCCCGAGTGGACCAGGCCGGTCTACGTCGACGCGTTCCGGTTCCTGCGCTCGACGACGGAGCAGCCGGTCCGGATCTATCTCCTGGGCCCCTACACCCTGGCTCGCGCCAGCGATCCGGGACCGCTGTCACGCGAGCGACTCACGATCACCCTCGCCGAAGCGATCTCCCGCGAGGTGCGGGCCCTCGCCGATGCGGGCTGCCAGGTGGTCCAGATCGACGAGCCCGCGGCCGCCACGATCACCACCGACGCCGAGCGCTCCCTCTTCCGGTCGGCCCACCGGCGGCTGCTCAGCAGGATCGACGGCGTCCACATGATGCTCTCGGTCCTCGGCGGCAGCGCACTGCAGGCCGGCGCACGGGCGATCTTCGATGCCCGCTACAACAGCTACCTCTTCGACCTGCGGACCGCGCCCCAGAACTGGCTGCTGGCGGCCCAGGCGCCCGGCGAGCGAGGGCTGATCGTGGGCGTGGCCGGTATGGCCGCGCGCGACGAGCCGGACGAGGCGGGACGCCTGCGATGGGCGGCCACGCTCGCCGCGGCCCTGCACGACCGGGGGCCCGATCGGGTCGGGGTGGCACCCGCCGGCAGCCTCGATGGCCTCTCTCGGGAGGACGCTCGGCGACGGATCGAGACCCTTGCGGAGACGGCGCTGGACCTGTTCGCGGCCGGCCGCGCCGGGACGCTCGCCACCGACGTCCCGGGCCTCGTGCAGGAAGGCCTCACCCGCGGCTGGTTCGGCGACGTCCCGGGGTCCGCCATCGAGGAGGCCCGCGCCAGGGAGCTCCCCGGGACGGACGAGACGGAGGAGATGTCACCCGGCCGGGCATGATCGACGCCCCCCGGGTGCGGCGGCCGGACGACCGCGCGGAGCGTCGCGTGCGGATTCGTCTTGCAACTGATTCCCGGGCGTGCGAGCATCCTGAGACGCACCTCACCACCCCGTGCGCCAACCGCGCCGCACGCCCTCGTCGTCGCGGCAAGCGTCAGGTAACTCCGTCCAGTGAGTGCGCCGGGATTCACCCCCGGGCAGGGAGGTTCCGCCGGTGACCGAACAGATCTCGCTCGTTGTGAATGATGCGCAGCGCAGCCTGGCGGTCGAGCCGCGGCGCATGCTCGTGCAGGTCCTGCGCGAAGACCTCGGGCTCACGGGCACGCACGTGGGCTGCGACACATCGCAGTGCGGTGCCTGCACCGTGCACCTCGACGGCCAGGCCGTGAAGTCCTGCACCGTCCTCGCCGTCCAGGCCGACGGGGGCACCGTCCGCACCATCGAGGGGATGGCCACGGGCGAGACGCTTCACCCGCTCCAGCAGTCGTTCTGGGAGAACCACGGCCTGCAGTGCGGGTTCTGCACACCCGGCATGATCATGGTCGCGGCCGATCTCCTGGCCCGGAACCTCGATCCCAGCGAGGACGAGATCCGGCACGCCATCGAGGGCAACATCTGCCGCTGCACCGGGTACCAGAACATCGTCACCGCGATCCGCGAAGCTGCGAA
>VGPE01000296.1 GCA_016875645.1 Chloroflexota bacterium | reverse complement strand
TGATCGCCATCACATACGTCCGCGAGCCCCATTCAAACGTCAGCGGGCCGGCGCGCATGGGCGCAATCGTCGCGGGCGAAGCGGGCGGGCTCGACGGCGGGTTCATGGCGCTGAGTCTGCACCCGGATCGCGGAGCCTGGGGTCGTCAACAAGGCGGCCGCGCACGTCGCCCACCAGGTAGAGCGAGCCGGCCACCACGACCGGCCCCTCGCCGGTCGCCAGGGCGGACGCCAGTGCGCGCTCGACCGATGGTTCGGCCTCGACCGCCGCGTCGGCACCTGACGCTCGCCAGAGCGCGGCCAGGGTGGTCGCGGGCATCGCACGCGGCCCCTCCACCTGGGTGGCGATGACGCGGCCGCCCCGGAGCGCACGGACGCCGGCCAGCGCCGCAACCGACGCTGCCACGTCCTTGTCGGCCATCATGGCCATGAGGAGCGTCACGGGGGCGGGCGTCCGGCGATCGCCACCGGCGAGATGCGGCCGCAGGTCGTCAAGCGCCGTCGCGAGGGCGCCGGCACCGGCCGGGTTATGGGCCCCGTCGAGGAGCACCTCGCGGCCGGCAGCACCGAGGTCGAGCAACTCGAGGCGACCCGGCCAGCGGGCGTTCGCGTACCCGCGGCGGCGCGCATCGCCGTCGACCGAGGCGATCCCGGCCTCCGTCAGCGCGTCCAGCGTTGCGTCGGCGATGGCCGCGTTGTGCGCCTGGTGGCGCCCGCGCAGCCCGATCCGTGTGGTTCCCAGCCGCGGCAGCACGATCGTGATGCCATCACGATCCCAGTCCACGACGGGCGCCGGTGCGACCTCCCGCAATGGAACCCCGAACCGGCGGGCACGCCGCCGGATCACCGCCAGCCCGTCGCCGTCTGCGCCGGTCACGGCCAGGTCGCCGCGCTCGATGATCGCCGCCTTCTCCCGCGCGATCTGGGGAATGGTGCTGCCCAGGCGGTCCGTGTGGTCGAGCGCGACGTTCGTGACCACCGCCACGCCGCCATCCCAGGCGTGGGTGGCGTCAAGCCGTCCGCCCAGGCCCACCTCGACGACCGCGAGGTCCACCTTCTGGTCCGCGAACCAGCGGAAGGCGAGCGCCGTGAGCAACTCGAATTCGGTGGGCTCGCCATAGCGGGCCGCGACCCGGTCGGCCAGTGGGAGCGCGCGCGCGACCAGCGCAGCGAACTCGGCGGGCTCGATCGGGCGGCCGTCGACCTGGAGGCGTTCGCGGTAGGACACGAGGTGCGGCTTCGGGGTCTCGCCCACGCGCAGGCCCGCTTCGCGCAGGGCACTCCCCACCAGCGCGAGCACGCTGCCCTTGCCATTCGTCCCTGCCACGAGCGCGCCGCGGATCCCGCGCTGCGGCTCGCCGAGGCCGCGCAGCAGCGCCTTCGTCCGGCCGAGGCCAAGGCGGATCCCGAACCGTCCGCGTCGCTGCAGTTCCGCGAGCGCCGCTGCGTAGGTCAGGGGCGGCTGCGCGCTCAATCTCGCGCCAGCTCGTCCTCGTAGAAGATGCACTGGTTGAACCGCGGCGTCAGGCAGACATCGTTGACGAACCCCGACTCCAGGTGGACGCCGCCCCGCAACTGGCAGCGGGACACCGTATTGTCCTGGCGGATCAGCGCCTTGAGGAGGTGCGAGGCCTGAATCGGGATGGCGCCGCGCGGCCCCGTGACGTAGCAGTGCGGGCACACGTTGCGTCGCAGGTTCGGCACGCCGATCGCGGACCGGGCCGCGCCGGGCAGCGCGCGGTCGACCACGCGGCCGTCAATCGAGCCGCCGCGGCGCTCGTCGAAGCCGGGGTAACCGGGACCAGGCGCTCCGCCCGGCCTGGCCGCCGGGACCGGGTCGCGCCGAATTGGGCCACCGACGTCGGGGCGGGCGGAAATGGCTCCGCCTCGCGGCAATGCCGGACCGCCGGCACCCGGCGGCGGCGTCCACCGCCGCGCGGTCACTCGGGGAGTCGCAGCGTCGAGCGGGCGTTGTTCCCGATCCGGCGACGGAGGCGCATCCTGTCGCGCTTGCTTCGGGTCGCGTGCCTGCACCTGGGCCTCGTGCTCAGGGCGCGTCGTGGCGCGCCGACTTCGGCAGAGTACAACGCTCTCGACCGCTCCGGCACTCCGGCCGCGGACAGCGGCTGGCGCAGGTCCGCAACCGGGCCCAGCGGGGATGAGCCCAGTACGCAGCGAAAGCTGGAATGCCCGATCCTGCTCGTGCGTCGCATGCACGACCGGACCGCCACGCAGCGATACCGTGCACCACGCGCTCGGCAGGACAGCGGATCACCCCCGGAACTGGCATCGGCGTCGTCCTTGCGTGCCGCTGGTGCACGACGCGACCACGTCGCGGCTGGTTCGTGCGTGTTGCGCAGGACGACGACCACAACGGCCGCTGCCTCGCGTTGCACCAGCGCACGTCCACTCGTCCCGAAGACGCCCCGCTCGTGGCCGCGACCCTCAGGCGGTCACCGCGGCGCCGGCATGGGAGAATGGCGGCCGATGACGAATCGCCGCGGCGGACAGACGTACCAGGTTCGGCCGCGCCCTCCGTCGACCGGCCGCCCGAGCCCCGAGCGGGTGCGGCCGCGCCAGGCGCCCACGTTCCGGACCTCGTTCCACCCGCCCGTCGAGCCGAACCGCCGTCGTCGTCGGCTGCCCCTCGTCTTCCAGGTGCTCCTCGGACTCGCGGTGATCGTCCTCGGCGGCGCGGTCCTGTACGCCAGCACGGGCGGCATCGGGCGCATCCTCGCGGGCGTGGGGGGTGGCCTCGGCGACGCGGTGCGCGACCTCACGGCCACGCCGGTGCCCTCGATCAGCATCGAGCCCCTCGCCGACGCTCCCACCCTCATCGCC
>VGPE01000295.1 GCA_016875645.1 Chloroflexota bacterium | reverse complement strand
AACGCAGCCTGGGGCGGATAGATTTTCCTATCCGTTGCATGATCAAGGCGAAGGAGTACGAGTTCGACTATTGGGACGGTGATCGCCGGTACGGCTACGGCGGCTACAAGTACATGCCTGGCCGCTGGAAGCCCGTGGCCGAGGGACTCGCCGCGACCTACAACCTCAAAGCCGGATCGCGCGTTCTCGATGTCGGCTGCGGCAAGGCCCACCTGCTCTACGAACTGCACCAGCTGATTCCTGGCATCGAGGTCCACGGGATGGACATCTCGAAGCATGGGCTGGCGGAGGCACCCGAGCCGATTCGCAAGAACCTGATTCGGGGTCGGGCGCAGGACATCTACCCGTTCGGTGACAAATCGTTCGACCTGGTGATCTCGATGGCGGCCTTGCACAACCTGCGGATTTTCGAGCTGCAAACCGCGCTCAAGGAGGTCGAACGGGTCGGCAGGCAGGCCTATGTCATGCTCGAGAGCTACCGCAACGAGCAGGAACTGTTCAACGTCGAGTGTTGGGCGCTGACGGCCCAGGCGTTTTTCGACACCGCCGAGTGGATCTGGCTGTACGAACACTTCGGTTATACGGGCGATTACGAATTCATCTACTTCGAATGAGCAAAGGGCACAACTGCAATGGATCTTGGTATCAGTAACAAGCTCGCGCTCGTGACAGGCGCCAGCAAAGGCATTGGCCGGGCGATCGCTCTTCGCCTGGCGCAGGAGGGGGCGCGCGTGGCAATCGTCGCGCGCTCGGCCGAGCCGCTCGAAGGCGTCCGGCGGGAAATGGCCGGCAGCGGACATGCCGCCATCGCCATGGATCTGATGGCCGACGATGCACCCGCGCAGCTGGCGGCGCGCATCCGCTCGGAGCTCGGTGATCCGGAGATCGTCGTCCACAATCTCGGCGGGTCGCACGGCGTATTCAAGACGTTCGCGCCCGTGCAGGACTGGGCCAAGGTGTGGCAGTTCAACGTGGGGATCGCCCATGAGCTGAATCGCGCACTGATTCCGGCGATGGTCGAGAAGCGGTGGGGCCGCGTCATCCATCTGTCGACGTTGTCGACCCGGACGCACAATGGGTACGCGGCCTACGTCGCTGCCAAGACTGCGGTCGATGGCTATGTGAAGACGGTCAATCGCGAGGTGTCCAAGGACAACGTCATCGTCTCTGCAGTAGCCCCCGGCGCGATCTACTCTGAAGGCCGTCATTTCGCGAAGCTCGAAAAGGAGAATCCGGCGGCGCTGGAACCGTACTTCAACGAGCATCTCCCGATCCGCCGTCTCGGCCGCGCCGAGGAAATCGCGCCGGTGGTCGCGTTTCTCGCCTCGCAGTACGCCTCGTTCATGGCCGGCGCGATTGTCGCGATCGATGGCGGGGGCTGCTGATGAACATCCTCCTCATCGGACATCGCGGCTATCTGGGTCGTGGCCTGTACACCTACCTGAGCCGGAAGCATCGCGTCATCGGCTGGGACCAGCAGGAGGACGTGTTCAGCCTCGATGCCGCCGTCCTGGCCAAGCACGACATCGAGCTGGTCATCAATCTCTCCCTGGCCGCCGATCGCGCGTCGGCGAATCTGGCGATCGACAGCCCATCGGACCTCGTGAACGTGGGCGGTGCGCGCCACCTTGCCAAGGTCCTGAAGGGCTCGGAAATCACCTGGGTGCAGATGTCCACCCGAGAGGTGCTCTCCGCCAACGTCTACGGCGTGGACGACCTGATTGAGACACCGACCGGGTATCGGCCGAAATTCCTAGTCGGTGAGGACCAGCTGTACGCGCCACGTAACTCGTACGGGAAATCGAAACTGATCTCTGAGCTCATTTCGGAGTCCCACCCCCGCAGTGTCGTCGTTCGGCTAACGACCGGCTACACGGACTTCGATCGTCCCGGCGAGGGCAGCTGGATGATGCATCTCATTCGCACTGTTCTCCAGAAGAAGCCGGTCACCCTCACCCGCGGCGGCCTGCAGTTCCGCGACCCGCTGCACATGGACGACCTCGGCCGGCTGCTCGAGCTGTTGCACGAGAAGCAGGTGTTTCACGAGAAGATCCACGCCGGCGGCGGTGAGCCGAACCTCATCTCGCTGCTTGAATTCGTCCGGATGGTGGACCCCTCGGTCACGGTGGATACGGCTCCCGGCGGCGATTACGGCTACGCCTTCGACAACGCCAAAGCCGAACGGCTGACCGGCTGGCGGCCCGAAGTCCTCGTGCGCGAGCGTCTCCCGGTCTTGATCGATAACGTCAAACATCAGCGCGTCCAGGAGATCGCTGAGACCGGAGCGACATCGTCGCCGGCGGCTGTGTAGCAGCGGATGACCGGCGGCCACGCATCGATCCGACGTCTCGTCGTCCTGGGTCACTCTGGCTTCATCGGCACGCGTTTGTGCCGGGAGATTCGGGCCACCAGGCCGGAGGTCGATCTGGCGGGCGTCTCGCTCGACACGGCCGACCTCGCCACGGCCGCGGCCACACCGCGGCTCGTCGACGAGTTCCGCGGCGCCGACGCCGTCGTGATCCTTGCGGGAATCAAGAAACAACTCGGCGACTCGCTCGAAGCCTTCGAGCAGAACATGGCGATCGCGACCAACGTGTCGCGAGCGCTCGACGCCGCGCGGGTCCCGCGGCTGGTGTTTTTCAGTTCCGCCGAGGTCTACGGCGAGCAGACCAATGACACGGCCATGACCGAGCTGACGCCGGTGCGTCCGACCTCGTATTACGGGGCCGCGAAGTTCGCCTCGGAAATCCTGTTACCAATAGCGGCTCGTGGGGCGACATAAGCTGCATTGTGCGCCGTCAAACCGGGACCGGGAAGCGGGAGAATGGCCAAATCGTGCGGTGCAACGCAGCCTGGGGCG
>VGPE01000294.1 GCA_016875645.1 Chloroflexota bacterium | reverse complement strand
CAGGTGCCATCGGATGCGCAGCGGATCCGGGACTTCATCCGCCTGATGGAGGCCGGCCACCGCGATCGACTGCTGGCCGCCCAGGACATCTGCTTCAAGACCATGACCGCCGCGCACGGCGGCGTCGGCTATGCCCACATCGTCCGCCGCGTCGTCCCGGGCATGCGGGCGCTGGGCATGTCGGACGACGACATCAACGCGCTGCTGGTTCGCAACCCGGCCCGCCTGCTGACCTTCGTCTGACCGTCCGCGCGCTCGTGGACCTGCGGGCTTGACAGGGCCACTCCTCGGGGGCACTCTATAACCATCTCGTTATGAAATGAGGTGTGAGCGTTGGACGTCGACCAGCTGAGCGCGGTCTTCGGGGCGCTGTCGGATCCCACGCGGCGCGCCATCCTGGCCCGACTCACCCAAGGGGACGCGACCGTCGCCGAGCTCTCCCGGCCGTTCCGAGTGTCGCAGCCGGCCATCTCGCGCCACCTCAAGGTGCTCGCGGGGGCAGGGCTCATCTCGCGGACCCGCCGCTCCACCGCCCGCCTCAGTCACCTCGAGGCGGAGCCACTCCGGAACGCCACGGACTGGCTCACACGCTACCGCGAGTACTGGGAAGAGAGCCACCGGCGGCTCGACGAGCTGCTGGTGCGGATGCAGGACGATCCCACCGGGTCGTCCGCCATGGAAGGGACGACACCATGAGCGGCAGGACGACGGTGACGGCCGAGCCGGGCACCACCACGATCGAGATCATCCGCGAGTTCGACGCACCGCGCGACCTGGTCTTCCGCGCGCATACGGAGCCGGACCTGCTCCGCCAGTGGCTGGGGCCCCGCAGGTACGAGATGCGGATCGACCGCTTCGAGGCCCGCGACGGCGGGCGGTACCGCTACCGGCACGTCGACCCTGACAGCGGCGCGAAGTATGGGTTCCGCGGCGTGTTCCATGGCGATCCGTCCCCGGACCTCTGGGTCCAGACGTTCGAGTTCGACGGCTGGCCCGGCCACGTCTCGATGGACACCCTGCGGCTCGAGGACCGCGGCGGGCAGACGATTTCCCGCACCACCTCGGCGTTCTCATCCGTGGAAGACCGCGACGGGATGATCTCGTCGGGCATGGAGGATGGCCTCAGCGAGGGCTACGAGCGGCTCGACGAGCTCCTGGTCCGACTCGGGCCGATCGCCGCTCGGAGCTGACCCTCAGAGGTCGCCGTTCAGTTGCGCGAAGGCGCGCCGGAGGCCGTCGCTGGCGCTCTGCTTCGGCAACGGCACGTCTGGGATCGCGTCGCGCCAGCTCGAGCCCGCCTCGTGGGCGCGCGTGGCCACGTCCGCCAGCATCCGCAGGCGGGCCTCGTGGAGCGCCAGGTACTCGCGGTCGGCGACGCCGCCGTGGCCGGTGACCAGCGCCGTCCAGTCCAGGCCCCCGATCGCGGCAACCGTCGCGGGGAAGTCCAGCGGGTAGGAGTCGCCGAAGTACGGCGAGTCGCTCTTCACCACGAGGTCCCCCGCGAAGACGGCGCCCGCGTCGGGCACGCCGATCACCAGGTCATGGTCCGTGTGTCCGCGGCCCAGGTGGACCAGCTCCACCGCTCGTCCGCCGACGTCGATCGTCACTCGGCCGTCGACCAGCCGGTCGGGCGGCAGCAGCGCGAGGCTGCCGATGTCGTCCGCTTCGTCGGGCAGCTCCCGCATGGTGTCCGCCCGCTGGCTCTCGCCCGTCCGCGCCAGGAACGCGGGGCAGCGAGCGTGACCCCAGATCGTCGCAGGCCGGAAGACGGCGTTGCCGAACGCGTGGTCACTATGGCCGTGCGTGTCGATCACGATTCGCACCGGCAGGTGCGTGAGGCTCGCCACGTCGTGTAGGATCTCGCGCGCCTGGCCACCAGACGAACGGGTGTCGATCACGGCGACCTCGTCACGCCCGACGATCACGCCGATGTTCTGATTGAGGTAGCGGTAGTTGAGGATGTGGGTCCGGTCGGCGACCTCGGTCGCGGTTCTCGCCATGGCGCGCATTGTGCGTCGGCGGGAGCGGGTGAGGCTAGGATCCGTCGTGGGAGGTATGACCCCATGACGTTCCTGCGCATGCGTGACGCGACCCGCGAGGAGTGGGTGGAGATCGAACGGCTCGAGGCCGAGCTGTACGACCCTGCCGAGGGCGCCCTGGCCCTGCTCGACACGTTGCGCGAATCGCCGCTCGCAGGCCATCCGGTGAACGGGTACGAGCACTCGCTCCAGGCTGCCACGCGCGCCCTTCGCGCCGGCGAGCCAGACGACATGATCGTGGCCTGCCTGCTCCACGACTCGGCCGTGGGCATCGCGCCGGCCAACCACGGACAGGTGGCGGCGGAGATGCTCCGGCCCTACGTGTCGGAGGAGACGTACTGGGTCGTGAAGCATCACGGGATCGTCCAGAAGCTGCAGATGGTCAACCACCCGTGCTGGGGCGAAGCGGGAGCGGCCGAGGCCGCCGTGGCACCCATCCGGTCACATCCGTTCTTCGCGCGGACCCGGCAGTTCTGCGACGACTACGACGGCGCCTCCTTCGACCCGGCCTACGACACGCTGCCGCTCGAGGCGTTCGCCGGCCAGATCGAGCGGGTCTTCGGCCGCGAGGCCTTCCGACCGGCATGAACGCCCCGTTGCCCTCGCACGCCGAGGTCGTCATCGTCGGGGCGGGCGTCCTGGGTTCGGCCACCGCATTCCACCTGGCCGGCATGGGCCGGCAGCCCCTGGTCCTCGAGCGGGGGCCCCTCGCGTCGGAGACGTCCAGCCAGGGCGCGGGCTTCCTGTGCTCCATCCGCCCGCGCCGCTCGACCGCCCAGTACCTGCACTACACGTCGCTCTTCTATCACCGGTTCCACGAGGAAACGGGCTACGACGTCGACTTCCACCCGAC
>VGPE01000293.1 GCA_016875645.1 Chloroflexota bacterium | reverse complement strand
GGTCGTGAAACGGCAGCTCCTCTGCCACCTGGTCCCACCGCGCGACGAGGAGCCGGACGCTCTCCGGCGCGTTCGCCCACGGGTCGAAGACGTCGGCCACGACGGGACTGGCCGGGGCAGGTGCGTCGATCGAGGGGGAATGCGCGGGGGGCGATGACCGCAGCGGCCGGGCCGGCCCCGAGTCCCAGGGCTTGACGACGGCCGCGCCGAGCAGCACCAGGAGGCCGATGACGAGCAGCGGCCAAGCGCCAGGGCCGCGCGAACCTCGGCCGGACGCGGCTTGAACTCGATGCTCATGGCCCGAGGTCCGACGCGAGCGCGCGAACTGCCGCGGGATGGAGCACCGCGCGGGCGACGCAGGCCACATGGACGATCACGAGCAGCACGCCTGTGTCCGGCCCGCGCGAGCAGCGCACGGGGCCCTCCCAGAACTCGATGCCCATGCTGCGGCCTTTGTCAGCGGACCTCGCCCGATGGTCGGCCATCGTACTCCCGACCCTACAACTCGCCGGATGCGGATCCTCCTCACCGGCGGGACCGGGTTCATCGGCAGAGCGTCCGCGGACGCCCTGCTCCGCGCGGGTCACGAGGTCCGGGTACTCGCGCGCGATGCCACCCGTGCGAACGACGCACTCGCGGGGGTCGGGCCGGTGGAGATCGCCACCGGCCAGCCGATCGACCGTTCCTCGGTGCTGCGCGCTCTCGAGGGCCGTGACGGGCTCGTGCACGCGGCCGCAACCTACTCGTACAAGCGGCGCGACCGCCAGCGGATGCTCGTCGAGACTCCAGCGCTTGCGCGCTCCGTCCTCGGGGCCGCCCTTGACGCAGGCACGCCGCATGTCGTGGACGTCAGCTCGACCGTGGTGTTCTCCATCCGCGGCCCGCGCATCGACGAAACCACGCCCCTGACCCGTGCCGGCGTGCCCGAGTGGGCCGACCCGTACCTCCAGGCCAAGGTCCTCGCCGAGCTGGCCGGTCGCGAGCTGGAGGGTCAGGGCCTCCCCCGCGTGGCCGTGCATCCGACGACGACCGTCGGCCCCGAAGACCGAGGCCCAGGGACGTCGGGCTCGCTGCTGGTGCGGCTGCTGCGCGGGGGGACGTTCCCGCGGGGACAGCTCGGCTGGGTGGACGTCCGAGAGGTCGCCAGCGCCATCGTCGCCGCCCTTGAGGCGCGGCCCGGCTCGCGATACATCCTCTCCGGGGTCACCGAGCCGTTCGACCGGGTCGCCACGCGTCTCGACGGGCTCACCGGACGCCGGCGCGCTCGCTGGTTCCCGGGCCGCTCAGTGCTCGGCACCCTGGCCAGGCTCAATGATCGGCTTGGTGCACCGGTCTCTGGATTGACTCCGGCCGCGAACCTCGAGTACATCTTCGGCTGTCCGCCGGTCATCGATGGGTCACGCGCCGAGCGTGACCTCGACATCCGCTACCGCGACCTCGACGAGACGCTCGCCGATGCCATTCGCTGGTGGTCCGCCAACGGGACGATCAGTCGGGCGGAAGCCGGCCGCCTGGCGACGACGGGCGGCTGACCGGCTGAACCGGGGGGCGAGGATCGGGCTGTCGCTCAGCCCTCCCCGTCTCCATCGGCCCCATGGGCGCGGTGGCTGATGAGCAGCAGCACGGCCGGCTCATCCCCGATCGCCTCGGCCGCATGGGGAACGGTGGCATCCCAGAGCAGGTAGTCGCCCGGCCCGAGATCGGTCTCGAAGTCGGCCTGGCGGACGCGCATCCGACCCGACAGGATCAGGTGATGCTCGTCGCCCGGGTGCGCGTGGAGCCCGGTTCCCAGGCCCGGCGGCGCCGTCGCAAGGACGATGCGCAGGTCGCGGGGGATGCCTCCATCAACGCGCTCCACACGGACCCCGCCCGGGCCCTCGGTCACGCGGCGCTCACTGGCCCGTGCCACCCGCGGAGGCGGGACGAGTTCGAGAAAGAAGGACGTGATCGGCACCTCGAGCGCTTCCGCGACGGCAACGAGGGCTTCGATCGACGGCACCGCCTTGTCGTTCTCGATCTGGCTCAGGTAGCCGACGTTGAGGCCGCTCCGCTCGGCGACCGCGGCGAGGGTCATACCCCGCTCGTGCCGCCAGCGCCTGACCTGGCGGCCGAGTGCCGGCCGCGTCCTCGCCGCGGGCCGTTGCTCGCTCACGGGTTCATCCATGTTTGCCGTCTCCAAACAGGTCTTGACACAGCCAACATCTCGCGTAATATTGCCGTTGTCAATCTTGGTTTGGCCAGAGACAACAGTAGCGTCCAGGGAGACAGCACCGTGAACATCGCCATCGTCGGGGCCGGCAACGTGGGTCAGGCCCTCGCATCATCTGCGGTCCGTGCGGGCCACTCCGTCAGCATCAGCAGCTCCGACGCCGCGGGCGCCCTCGAGGCCGCCGCTGCCACAGGCGCCCGCCCGGCAGGCTCCAACCGCGAGGCGGTCGCCGGCGCCGACATCGTCGTGATCGCGGTCTGGTACGGCGTGGTCGACAGCGTCCTCACGGAGCTCGGTGATGCACTCCAGGGCAAGGTGGTGATCGACGTGACCAACCCCGTCAAACCCGATCTCTCAGGGCTGCTCTTCGAGAACACGTCGGCGGCGGAGCAGATCCAGGCCCGCATTCCGAGCGTGCCCGTCGTCAAGGCGTTCAACACTGTGTTCGCCGCCCGCCAGGCCAATCCCTTCGTGGATGGCGTCGCCCTCGACGCCCTGATCGCGGGCGACAACGACGCGGCCAAGACGAGGGTCTCGGCGCTGGCGGAGTCGATCGGCTTCCGCCCGATCGACGTCGGCGGTCTCGAGCTCGCCCGCGGCCTGGAGGCGTTCGCGCTGATCAACATGCTGATCCAGGTCCGAACCGGTGGCAGCTGGCAGGGCGGCTGGAAGCTGCTCGAGCCGGCTGCCTGAGCGACGGCATCGGAAG
>VGPE01000292.1 GCA_016875645.1 Chloroflexota bacterium | reverse complement strand
CCGGTCGTGCCCGGGGCGCAGGTACAGGTGGTACGTGTTGGCGAGGATGATCGATGCGCCCGCGCCGCGGAGATCGTCCGGATGGAGCGCCTTGACGGTGGCGTTGGTCCCGACGGGCATGAACTGGGGGGTGTCGATGACGCCGTGCGTCACTCGCAGCCGGCCGACGCGCGCCCTGGTGCTCGCGCCCGACGGATCGGCTTCGCGCAGCACCTCGAACCAGGCGGCGCCGGTCACCCGGTCGTGATCGGTTCGTCGGCCAGTCCGCCGTCGCCCGCCCCGTCGCCGTCGTCCCAGAGCGGAACCACATCGGCGATTCCGCGCCGCGAGCCCGCCGGCGGCACGTCGATGCCCTGGCGCCGGAGGTGATCCCGCCCGGCGTCCGTCACGATTCGGCCCTGCGGCGTGCGGTCAAGGAAGCCCAGCCGCAGCAGGAACGGCTCGATGACGTCCTCGATGGTCTCGACCTCCTCGGCGAGAACCGCCGCCACGGCGTTCACGCCGACCGGCCCGCCGCCGAACTTGGTGAGAATGGCAACCAGCACGCGCCGGTCGCTGGAATCGAGGCCCTCCTCGTCAACGTCGAGGGCACGCATCGCCTCGTGCACGGCCGCGAGGTCCACGGCGCCGTTCCCATGGACCTGGGCGTGGTCGCGGACCCGCTTGAGCAGGCGGTTCACGATCCGTGGCGTGCCCCGCCCGCGACGGGCAATCTCTCGCGCCGCCTCGGGCCCGATCGGGATCTCGAGGATGCCTGCCGAGCGACGGACGATCTCGGCGAGTTCCTCCTCGGCATAGAAGTCGAGGCGGTACGTGGCGCCGAACCGGTCGCGAAGCGGGCCGCTGAGCCGGCCGGCCCGCGTCGTGGCGCCGACGATCGTGAAGGGCGTGAGAGTGAGGCGCAGCGAGCGCGCCGAGGGGCCCTTGCCGATCATCACGTCGAGGGCGAAATCCTCCATCGCCGGGTACAGAATCTCCTCCACCGCGTGATTGAGGCGATGGATCTCGTCGATGAAGAGCACGTCCCGCTCATCGAGCGACGTCAGGATCGCCGCGAGGTCCCCTGCCCGCTCCACGGCCGGCCCGCTGGTGTACCGGATGTTGGCGTCCAGTTCCCGCGCTATGATCGTGGCCAGCGTGGTCTTGCCGAGGCCCGGCGGACCGTACAGCAGCACGTGGTCGGCTGCTTCGCCGCGCTGGTTCGCAGCCGCGAGCAACACCCCGAGGTTCGTCTTGACCTCCGGCTGGCCCACGTATTCACCCAGCGAGCGTGGCCGCAGGGTGGTTTCGACCGCCTGGTCGGCTTCGTCGAGCACGTCGGCGGCGAGGATCTGGGCGACCTCGTCCATCAGCGGCGAGTCTAGCAGCCATTCGTACGTTTGTTCTAGTGAAACGAGCGATGCCGGGGCATGCCCCGAACCCCGGTCCCAGCAGCGCCGCCCGCCCCGCATCCCCCGGGCCCCGCCCGCAGACCCCGGGCCCGTGCGCCACAGGCATCAACGGACCGCATCGTCGCCGTCCCGGGCCTGCAGCGCACGACGTGACGGCAGACGGGCCGGTGAAGGACGGCCTTCGTCGCCCTTCGATGCAGCACGCGCACGAAGGCGCGAACCTGCGGCCCGGTCGTGCGCCACACGCACGCCGCAGACGGGAAGGAGCTCAGGGGCGCTGGAGTTGCTCGTCGTTCTGCGGCACCAGGACCCAGGCAAGGACGCCACCGAGCAGGCACATCACGATGCCGAACACGATGGCCGGCGCGAGTGCCTGGTTTACCACTGCGCCCGCAATGGCGGTTCCGATCGGGTAGCCGGCGAAGTTGAACGCCGCCGATACGGCGAGGGCCCGGCCCAGCCACGCCATGTCGGTGCGTCGCTGGCGCAGCGTGAACATCGTCACGTCGCCCGGGCCGTTGAGGGCGCCGGTGATGAGCATGGCGAGGAAGACGAGCGGCAGGCTCGGCCCGGGCAGCAGCAGCGCGAGCCCGAGGGCGGTGCCACCCCAGCACAGGGCGAGGATCCGGCGCTCGATCCCGGTGGTGTCGACACCGCCGAACAGGAGCGCCGCGACGAATCCGCCGACCGCCGCCAGGCCCCAGGCGAGACCGACCGTCGCCGGGCCCTCGCCCAGGATGTCGAGCACGATCACCGGCATCACGATGGCCTGGACGCCACTCCCGACCCGGAGCGTGGACATCGCGATCGCGAGGCCCCGCAGGGTCCGGTTCCGCCAGACATAGACGAGACCGGCGCGCGCGTCCGTCATCAGGCGCCCGCTCATCTCCTGGCCCATCGGCGGCTCGCGGATCCCGATCGTCGCCAGCGCCGCGAGCGCGTAGACGGACCCCACCGCGACGAGGCCCACGATCGGGCCGAGGACCTGGATGGCAATGCCCGCGACCGGGGGACCGATCAGCTGGGACACGACGTAGGTGTTGGAGTCGACCGCGTTGACCCGGGACCACAGGTACCGCGGCACGATGATCGGAAAGAGGGTCCGCAGGCCGGTGTTGCTCAGCGGGTGAGCCACCGACGAGACCGCCACGATGACCACCAGGAGCCACGCCGGCAGGGCATCGACCGCCGCAAGGACGCCGATCAGGATCAGCGATGCTGCGGCCAGGAGGTAGTCCAGGATCACCATTCGCGTCCGGCCGTACCGGTCCAGCAGGGCACCCGCCAGCGGGCTCGCGATAATGCCCGGGAAGATCGAGGCGAAGGTGACGATCCCGGTCAGGATCGGCGACTGGTACAGGGCGAGGCTGAACAGGATCACCGCCACGCTGACCATGGAACCGGCGAGGCGCCCGAGCCCCATCCCGAACACGATCCGCGGGATGGACGGCACCGCGAACAGGGCCCGGTACGAGGGCGACGATGCCACGCTCAGTCGCGCAGAAGCGTGCGGAGCGCCGCCTTGACGCGGTCCTCGAGGG
>VGPE01000291.1 GCA_016875645.1 Chloroflexota bacterium | reverse complement strand
CGCGGGCGCATCGGGCGCTCTGCGCCCGGCCTGAGAGCCTTCCGGGCGCTGTGTCCGGCACCATTCGATGTTCGCCCCTTGCCGCTGAGGCGCACCGGGACCGATGATGATCGACCATCACCACAGCAGGAGCACCCCATGGACCTCGACGGACCCAGCGAGGACAACTCGCGCGCAGGCCGCATCGCGGCCCTCATCGCGCTCATCGTCGTCGGGGTCGTTGCCGTGGTCTCGTACCGCATCACCATCCGATCGCTGGGCGCGCGCAGACATGAAGAGGCCGCGCGGGTGCTGGTCGGCGAGGTCGCTGCGAACGAGCGGCGGGCGGCAACGTCTGCGAAGTCCGGGCCTGCGGTGGACGGGCTGGGTGATGACCTGACCATCATCGAAGGGATCGGGCCCCGCTACGACTCGGTCCTCAAGTCCGCGGGCATCACCACCTACGGCCACCTCGCCGATACCCGACCGGGCCGCCTGGAAACCATCCTGCGGGAGTCATCGGGCCGGGCGGCGAACCCGAGCATGTGGCCCGCCCAGGCCCGTCTCGCAGCGGATGGCCGCTGGCAGGAGCTGCGTGCGCTCCAGCGCGAACTGAAGGCCGGCCGCCGGGCGCACTGAACCCGCGCGAAACATCTCGGGCCGCGCCCTGCGCCGCGGCCCGATATCCAGGACCTCTTGGTTCTGGCGGTCAGCCGCCGTACTGGCCACCGCCGTACTGGCCCTCGCCACCGCCGCGACCGCCGCCGCCACCGCCGCCGCGCGGCTCGTCGAAGGCGCCGGTGTCGGACGCGCGTTGCAGACGCTCGAGATCTGCGATCTCAAGGCCCGTCACGTCGACGGCGAAATTGTCAGCGCTCGTCCAGCTGTTGACGATGACTCGCCCGAAGATCTTGGACCGCTCGAGCCCGAGCTCCATCGCCTCCAGGACCTGCTCACGTGTCGTGAGAACGATCGCCGACGGGAGCAGACGGCGCGAGGCTGCCAGCAGGTTCCGGCTTTGCTCGGAGCTGAACGATGCATCCATCTCGCGATCCCTCTCTCCATCTGCGACCGATGCTGTCCGACGCCGCCAGACGACGCGCGTCCAGATCCGATCCGGAGCGCCCGGCGCCCTGATCCGTGCCTCAATTGGGTGAGCCGCTCGTCCGATTCCTCCGATCGAGACGAAGGTCGGCCGCTGGCGCGAGTATGCCAGAGTCGAACGGGCCGCCACAGCGACTTGGCCGCGAAAGCGCAGGCTCATTCTGGGGATACGTGCCCCGATCGTCCTCACCCAGGCCGCCGCCCGCGGTTCCGGATGCCCAGTCGTCAGGCATCGCCAAGCCCGTCGCTGCCGGTGCGCCGCGGCCGCATCATCCGGCGCCGCGCAGCTTCCCGATCGGCCAGTCTCGCATCCTCGCGCTGGCGATGCATCGCCCCGCGCTCCAGGCGTCGCTGGTGCTCGCGCGCCGCCCGTTCGTCGCCTGCGAGGCCCTCGTCCACGTGGCTCGCCTGCTCGGCCGTCCAGCGCTGGCCGCGGGCTGTCCACGCAGGCGGGGGCTGGCTCGCAGCGAGCTCCTCGGCACGGGCGCGCTCCTCGAACTCTCGCCGCGAGCGTGGCGGGACGTGGGGACGGCGACGCTCGGGCTCTTCCCACCTCGGCGGTGGTGCCGCGGCCGCGGCAACCGGCTCCGGCTCCGGCTCGCGACCGGGTCGGACTGGGCGCAGGGGCGGACGGTACGGAACGCGGTGGCGCTCGCGGTCGACGGGCGCCTGGGGACGCCAGGGCGTCGCAGCGGGCTCGGGGATCGTCGGGCGGACGGGTTCGGGCGGACGGACCGGCTCCGGCATCGCAACCGGCACCGGCGCGGGCGTCGGCCCTGCCGGGGCGGCAGCGGGCGGCACCTCGAGGGCGATCGGTTCGGCAGCTACCTCGGGCTCGCCGAGTTCGGCGCCGGCCACGGCCTCGGTTTCGCGGCGCAGCTCCGCCTCGCGCGCCGCCTCGAAGGCCGCGGCGGCTTCGACAACGGCGGCAGCCTCGACCAGGACAGGTGCGATCGGTTCGATCGGCGGCGGCACGACGACCGGCGCGGGCTCCGGCTCGAATGCGATGACGATGGGCTCCTCGGCCGCCACGGGCTCATCGGCGAGCCACCGAAGCGGCTCAGCCGCTGCGGGCTCCTCGGCCGCCACGGGCTCCTGGGCGAGCGACGGCACCCGCTCGGCTTCCACCGACGGCCCGCGCACGATAGCCGCGCGGGCTTCGACCAGGTCCGGCTCCGGCGCAAGCGGGTCGTACCTGACGGAGTCGCCCACGTGCGTCTCGGCCTCGAGTTGCTCGACATGGACCGCTGCCACCTCGCTCGGGGCCTCGGGCGTCGGCGTCGGCATCTCCGTGGCCACAGTCGGGGGCGGCGGAGTCCAGACAGGGGCTGGCGTTGCAGCCCGTTCCGCCTGGGCGCGGCGCGCAGCGTCGGCCATGGCCAGCAGTTCGCGCGCGGTCCGTCGCCGGGGCTCCCCGTGCTCGGTCACCAGTACCTCCGATCGTTTGCCGGCGGCGGAAGCGGCTGGACTCACGCGCCCAGGATCCGCGTCCAGCCAGCTGGGTGCGGGACCGGGAGCGCTGGCAGGAATCCATGTCGGAACGGGAATGAGGGGGGCAACGGGCGTGGGAACAACCGGCTCCGGGGCCATGACCGGCTCCGCGACAGCCACCGGATTCGGGACCATGACCGGCTCCGCGGGAGCCATCGGCTCCGCGACGGCCTCCGGCTCCGGGGCCATGACGATCGGCTCCTCGGCGACGACTGGTTCCTCGACGGCCACCGGCTCGGTGCCAATGGCGACTGCGTCCAGCCGCTCGAACCATACGGACCCGCGCTGCAGGGACGGCCAGGGCGCCTGGCGAGCGGCCTCCGGGATGACGGCGGCCGGCACGAGCGACTCCACTGCGACTCGTTCGGCGGCCG
>VGPE01000290.1 GCA_016875645.1 Chloroflexota bacterium | reverse complement strand
CCCAGCTTCGATAAGGGTCGCCAGGTGGCGGGCGACGAAGATCGCCCGGTCGTCGGCCAGCAGCGCGGACTGCGACCGGACGATCTCGAACAGCCGGGCGATGTTCTGGAGCGCCTCCTCGGCTGCCGGCGTCTCGGTCGCGGCCAATCGTGCCAGCCAGCCCGTGTCGCGCAGGAACTGGTACATCACCTGGCCGGCCGGGCGTTCGGCGGCCTGCTGAATGTGCCGCCGCAACTCCGAGACGAGGCGTGCCGTCGCCTCGCGCGTTCGCGGCGAGAGGCGCAGGATCCCCGGCTGGCGCTCGAGCTCCTCCAGCACCTCCCAGACCGTCCGGTTCCGCCGTCGCGCGGAGTTGACGATCGCGGCCAGGTCGTCGCCCGCGATCCCGTACAGCTCCGAGGCCGCAAGGGCGTAGACGTCAACGCTGGACGAAGGGTCCGCGACCGAACGCAGAAACGCGAGCAGCAGCCGGACCTCGGGCCGCGCGTAGAGGCCCGACGTGCCGCTGAAGCGCCAGGGGATCCCGGCGATGTTGAGGCTGCGCAGGATGGGGTCCGCCCCGGCGTTCGTTCGCACCAGCACGGCATGGTCGCGCGGCCGGGCGCCGGCGGCGATGCGCATCCGGATCTCGTCCGCGACCCAATCCGCCTCCTCGCTCTCCGTGGCGAACACGTGGTGGCGAACGGCCGCCTCGTCGTCGTGGCGGCGCTCGGCGCGGAGGGACTTGCCGATGCCGGCCCGCACCTCGAGGCGGTCGGGGTCGTTGAAGCGGATCAGGCGGTGGCTGGCGTCGAGAATCGGGCGGAGGGACCGGTAGTTGCGACGCAGGACCACCTGGCGGACGCCGCGGTATCGCTCGCTGAAGCCGAGGATGTTGCTGATCGCCGCGCCCCGGAAGCGGTAGATGGACTGGTCGTCATCCCCGACAACGGTGATGTTGCGGTGGCGATCGGCGAGCAGCGTGACGAGCTCCGACTGCGCCCGGTTGGTGTCCTGGAACTCGTCGACCAGGATGTACCGGAACCGACGCTCGAGGACGTGCCGGGCCGCCGGCGATTCGCGGAGCAGCCGCAGCGCGATGGCGACCTGGTCCCCGAAGTCGATGAAGCCCGCGCGATGGAGCAGCTCGTCGTAGCGGGCGTAGGCACGGGCCAGCTCGTGTTGGCGCCGGGCGATCTCGACCTGTCCGTCCACGGCATCACGGTCGGCGTCGGAGGCGCCCTCTCCTGCCGCCGAGAGCAGCGCGGCCGCGGCCGATGCCTCTGCCGCAACCCGATCAGCGTGCGCCAGATAGCGCGCCGGGCTGATGTCCTCGTCCTTGCACCGGCTGAACAGCGTGGCGAGGGCACCCAGGAACCGGGTGGGATCGCCCAGCGGGCGGTACTCGTCGAGGTCGAACTCGAAGAGGTGCTCACGCAGGAAGATGACGGTCTCGGGCCGCGAGAGCACGCGAACGTCCGGCGACAGCCCCAGTTCGAACGCGAACTCCCGGATGACGCGATCCCCGAACGCGTGGAAGGTGCCGATCGCAGCGTCCGTGTAGCCATATGGAACCAGCTGGTCCACGCGGACCTGCATCTCGTCGGCGGCCTTGTCCGTGAACGTGAGGGCCAGGATCTCGGAGGGCTGCGCCCGTCGCGTGGCGATGAGCCAGGCAATTCGGCGGGTGATGACCTGCGTCTTTCCCGTCCCGGCGCCGGCAACAACGAGCAGCGGACCGTCGCGGTGCGTCACGGCCCGCAGCTGTTCGGGGTTAAGGCCGGCGAGCAGCGCCTCGAGGCCGGCAGGCTCGCCATCCGTTGCCGCCATCGGCTCCGGCCCGGCGTCGTTCTCCGCCCACACGGGCAGCTGATCGAGGGGTGCCGGCTTCCGGATCAGGCCCCGTCTCAGGGTCGTCGTCCCCGACATCGTCTCCATGTCGAGATCGTGACCTGCCGCTGTGCCACCTTCGGTGTCACGAGATCAGATTGGTCACCGACGTGCCCGGCCGGCCGCACCGCGGCGCCCGCACCCTGGGTCGTTCTGCCCAAGACCGCGCCACCTTCGATCGAGGCGTCACGAGGTCAATGGTCGTTCGCCGCCCGGTCTTCGCCGACTCGCTCGGCGAGCGCCCGTCGCCCGAGCGTGTCGCTGCGGGCCTGGTCGACGGCCTTCGTTTCCTCGTCGGACAGCGCGCCTTCCGGCTTTCCCGCTGACATCGCCTTCGCATAGAAGCGCGTCGCCGATCGATTGTGAAGGCTGCTGATCACGAAGCCGTCCTCGCGCGAATCGAGCAGCGCGAGGGCGAAGCTCTGATTTCCGCCGGTGTCCTCGAACGGGTTGAAGCGCACCAGCCCGATCCGGGAGAAGGCCCGTCGGCTGTCCGCTTCGAGGACCGCGGCGCGCGCGGTGAGCGCGTCGACCTCACGCGACACCTCCTGGACACGCTCCAGGTGGGCCTCGAGGACGCCTTCGAGGCTTCGACCGCCGTCGCCCTGGGTGATCCGCCGGAGCCGAGCGTCGAGACGGGCCACGCGCCGCGACTGGACGATCAGCGCGACAAGAACGATCAGCAGCAGAACCCCGAGCCCGACCACGGTTGCCCCGAGGTACGGTTGGATCAGTGCGTTGAGGTCGATCCCAGGAGCCCTCCGACCGGACGCGCCGCAGTCTAGCAGGGCGGATCCGGCCGCCGGCGCCAGATGTCGCACGCGCACCGCCCTCGGCATGCCCGCGGCCCATGACGGCCGCACGGGTTGCCTGCCTCGCCGCCACCCGCTGACGGCCTTCGGAACCGAGCACAGCCCGATCGCCCGGGACCGAGCGAGTGCTATTCTGCGCGCCGGACGATCCAGGGGCGGCCAACGTGCGGCCCGCCTCACCAGGATCCGGATGTCGACTCAGTGGAGGCCCATTCCGCATGGCGAAGCGATCGCGCGGCAGTGCGCGCCCGGGCCAGCTCGCGCCGTCCCGGCGCAACCCGGCGCAGCGCCC
>VGPE01000289.1 GCA_016875645.1 Chloroflexota bacterium | reverse complement strand
GTCCCGATGACCCGGTACGGTGGCACCTCCAGGCCGACCTCGTAGGGCACTTTGCGAACCCGGTGCGCCAGGCGCTCCGGCTCCGAGTAGGCAATGGTCTCGGGACCCGCGAGAACGGCGATGAGATCGTACGGGTCGATCGAGCGCAGCCCGGGCGCCGGCTCGAGGCCGCGCGAGCCATCGATGGGTGCCCAGGACACGTCCGAGATCTCGATCGGCTCACGCTTGTTGAGCGCGTCCGAAAGGCGGCCTTCGACATGCATCCGCCCGGCGAGGCGCCATTCCTCGGTCAGCCCGTCGAAGGGAACGCTCGGCCCCGTGGCCTCGCCCTGCGACCGACCGGGCTCGGACGACGGCGCGCCCTCGTGCTGGTCGCCCTTCTTGCGGTGCAGGAACCCGAGTCGCACGTGACGTTTCCTCAGTCCGGGCCCGTGCCCGGCTAGACCTCTTCGGCCACCCCGGAGCGCTCGCGGATCGTGGTCACGACGTTGGAATCCGCAAGCGTCGTGGTATCGCCGAGTTTGCGCCCTTCAGCGATGTCGCGCAGCAGGCGGCGCATGATCTTGCCCGAGCGGGTCTTGGGCAGGTCCGGGGTGAACATCAGGAACTTGGGCTTGGCGATCGGGCTGATCACTTTGGCGACGTGGTCGCGCAGCGCGTTGGCGAGGTCATCGTCGGCCTCGATGCCCGACTTGAGGATCACGAACGCGAAGATGGCCTGACCCGTGATCGGGTCGTTCTTGCCGACCACCGCGGCTTCGGCGACGCGCTTGTCGTCGACGAGCGCGGACTCCACCTCGATCGTGCTGATCCGGTGGCCCGACACGTTCATCACGTCGTCGACCCGGCCGAGCAGCCAGAGGTATCCCTCCGTGTCACGCTTGGCGCCGTCGCCCGCGAAATACATCCCCGGGAAGCGGCTCCAATAGGTCTGCTTGTATCGCTCCGGGTCGCCGTAGATGCCGCGCAGCATGGCGGGCCACGGCCGCTTGAGGACGAGATAGCCGCCGCCGCCCAGCGGGACGGACTGGCCGTTGCCGTCCACGACGTCCACCGAGATGCCCGGGAACGCGAACGTGGCGCTGCCGGGCTTCGTCGTCGTGACGCCCGGCAGCGGGGTGATCAGGATCATCCCGGTCTCGGTCTGCCACCACGTATCCACGATCGGCGCGTTGCCGCCGCCGATGTGCTCGTGGTACCAGAGCCACGCTTCGGGGTTGATCGGCTCACCCACCGAGCCCAGCAGCCGCAGCGACGAGAGGTCGTGCTGCCGGGGCCATTGTTCGCCCTGCTTCATGAAGGCCCGGATGGCGGTCGGGGCACAGTAGAGGATGCTGACCTTGTAGTCCTCGATGATCTGCCACCAGCGATCCCACGCCGGGGTGTCGGGCGTGCCCTCGTACATGATCCCGGTCGCGGCGTTCGCCAGCGGCCCGTAGACGATGTAGCTGTGGCCGGTCACCCAGCCGATGTCCGCGGCGCACCAATAGACGTCGTCGGGTTTGAGGTCGAAGATCATCTCGTGGGTGAAGCTGGTGCCGACCAGGTAGCCCGCGCTGGTATGCAGGATGCCCTTTGGCTTGGCCGTGGTCCCCGACGTGTAGAGCAGGTAGAGCATGTGCTCGGAGTCGACCGGGACCGGGGTGTGCTGGTCCGACTGGCGCTCGACGATGTCGTGCCACCAGAAATCGCGACCGGGCTCCATGTGGACCGGGATGTCGTGCTCACCGATGCGCCGCACGACGAGCACCTTCTCGATCGTCGGCGCCGTGTCGAGGGCCTCGTCGACGGCGCCCTTGAGCATCGCGGCCTTGCCGCGCCGCCAGCCGCCGTCCGCGGTGATCACCATCTTTGCCTGGCTGTCCTGGATCCGGCCCGCAAGCGCCTCGGCGCTGAAGCCGCCGAAGACCACAGTGTGTGGCGCTCCGATCCGGGCGCAGGCCAGCATCGCGATCGGCAGCTCCGGGATCATCGGCATGTAGATGGCAACCCGATCCCCGGTCCGGACGCCGAGCTCCAGCAGGGCATTGGCGGCCTTGCTGACCTCGCGCTGAAGGTCGGCGTAGGTGATGGTCCGGGTGTCACCCGGCTCACCGATCCAGTGGTATGCCACCTTGCTGCCCAGGCCGCGCTCGACGTGGCGGTCGATGCAGTTGTAGGCCACGTTGAGCGTGCCACCGGTGAACCACTTCGCGAACGGCAGGTCCCATTCGAGCGTGGTGTCGAAAGGCCTGTACCAGGCGACGCGTTCACGGGCGAGCTTCGCCCAGAAGGCCTCGAAGTCGCGCTCTGCCTCTTCGTACAGGCTCGCCTTCGCGTTGGCCTGCGCCACGAACCCCGGCGACGGCGGGAACTTGCGTTCCTCGGCCATGAGGTTCTCGATCTCGGCGGCGGACGACGGCAGCGTCGACTCGGTGGTCACGCGATTCCTCCTTCGACTGGCGTCATTCTACCCGCCGGTCCGACCCGGGTCGCCCGCGAGTGGCCGTCATGCCTGCGGCGGAGGCTCCGGGCCGGCCAACGCAGCGGATCCGGGCGGCAGCGGTTCCGCCGATGAGGCGGGCGGCAGCGCCGCCCCGTCGGCCGGCGGGCTCGCGGACGGCACCAGCGGCAGGCCGTGCTCGCGGAAGGCGACGAGCAGCCGACCCCGGAGATCGCCGACGAACGACCAGCGGTTGCCTGCCAGCACGCGGCCGCTGATCCGGAGCGTGATTCCCGATGGACCGAGGGCGTCGATCCGCTCGACGTGCGGCGGCTCGAGCACGAGGTCGGCCCACCTCGGGTCCTCGGCGAGCGCGCGCCCCACGCTGTTCACCACGTCGGTCGCCGGTTCCAGCAGGTCCGTGGACGGCACCTGCAGTTCTTCGTGGATGACCGCGTAGCCGCGGGTCAGGTTGGACGCGACCACGACCGCCGAGTTGGGCACGGTGTGCACGTTGCCCGAGAAGTCGCGCAGCGTCGTGCGTCGCAGCGTGAGGTCCTCCA
>VGPE01000288.1 GCA_016875645.1 Chloroflexota bacterium | reverse complement strand
TCGCGCTCGAGCTCGGCCAGCGCTTCGCCATCCGCGAGGGCGGCCGCACCGTGGGTGCCGGCGCCATCGTGAGCATCGTCGAGTAGCGACATGGCGAAGCAGCGGATCAGGATCCGCCTCAAGGCCTACGACCACCGACTGCTCGATCAGTCGGCAGCCCAGATCGTGGAAACGGCCCAGAGGACCGGCGCGGACGTCGTCGGTCCCGTTCCGCTGCCGACGCGCATCGAGAAGTTCACCGTGATCCGGTCCCCGTTCATCGACAAGGACAGCCGCGAGCAGTTCGAGATGCGAACGCACAAGCGGCTGGTCGACATCCTCGACCCGTCCTCCAAGACGGTCGACGCATTGATGCGGCTCAGCCTCGCGGCTGGCGTCGACATCGAGATCAAGATGTGATGAAGAAGGACATCATCGCCGTCCAGCCGGTCCAGGCGAAGGCGGCGTCGAGCACGCGAGCGAGCGCACTTCGAACGTGCGTGAGCGAGCGCGCGCAGGAGCCAACGCACGCATGGGCCGGATCGCGGCGATGAGTATCGGACTGATCGGCCGCAAGGTCGGCATGACCCAGGTCTTCCAGGACGACGGCACGATGGTCGCCGTGAGCGTGCTGGAGGTCCAACCGAATACGGTCACGCGCCTGCGGACGACCGCCCGCGACGGCTACACGGCCGTGCAGCTCGGCACCGATGAGACCCGCACGCTCACCCGGCCCGAGGCGGGCCAGCTCAAGGATCTCCCCAAGCTCAAGACGATCCACGAGTTCCGGCTCGACAGCGTGGACGAGTTCACCGTCGGCCAGAAGCTTGATGTCAGCCTCTTCGAGGCCGGCGAGATCGTGGACGTGACCGGGGTCTCCAAGGGCAAGAACTTTGCGGGCCACATCAAGCGCCACCACTTCAAGCGCGGTCCCAAGACCCACGGTTCCGACCATCATCGCGAGCCCGGCTCGATCGGCCCCGGCACCACGCCCGGCCGCGTCTACAAGGGCATGCGCATGGCCGGCCACATGGGCGACCAGCGGATCACGATCAAGAAGCTGCGCGTCGTGCGCGCCGACGCGGAGCGGAACCTGCTCCTCGTCAAGGGCTCGCTGCCCGGTGCCAGGAACGCGCTGATCTTCGTGCGGAAGGTCTGACGATGCCCGAGACCACGCTCTACGACCGCACCGGAGCTGCCGTCGGCACGGTCGAGCTCAATGAGGCGCTCTTCGCGGCGCCTGTCAACACCGCGGTCCTCCACCAGGTCGTGACGGCACAGCTCGCGGGCCGGCGGACGGGCACGCACGACACCAGGACCCGCGGCGAGGTCCGCGGTGGCGGTGCCAAGCCGTCCCGCCAGAAGGGGACCGGCCGCGCTCGCCAGGGCTCGAAGCGCGCCCCGCACTTCGCCGGCGGCGGGGTGGTCTTCGGGCCGCACCCGCGCTCCTACGAGCAGCGCTTGCCGCGCAAGATGAAGCGCCTCGCGCTGCGCGGCGCGCTGACCGCGAAGCTGGGTGATGACGCGATCCGCGTGATCGACACGTTCGGGCTCGAAGCCATCAGGACGAGGGACCTCGTCGGGGTGCTCGCGGCGCTCAATGCGACCGGGCGGATCCTGGTCGTGGCGCCCGGCCGCGACGAGAAGCTCGACCTGTCGGCACGCAACCTGCCGACCGTGGACGTGATCCTGGCCGACTCGCTCAACGTGGTGGACCTGCTCCGAGCGGACACCGTCCTGATCGAGCAGCCGTCGCTGGCTCGGATGGAGGAGGTGTACGCATGACGCTCTCCGCCCACGAGATCATCCTGCGCCCGGTCATCAGCGAGAAGTCGATGGACGCGTCCGGCCGCGGCAAGTACACGTTCGCCGTGCACAACGACGCCAACAAGATCCAGATCAAGGCAGCCGTCGAGGAGCTGTGGCGCAGCGAGGGCGTGACCGTCGTCGGCGTCAACGTGCTCACGACCAAGGCCAGGGAAAAGCGCCGCGGGACCAAGCGGGGCCGGATCACCGGCTATACAACGCCCTGGCGGAAGGCGATCGTGACGCTGGCCCCCGGCCAGAAGATCGAGTTCTTCGAGGGAGTCTGAGATGCCTCTGCAGAGCTTCAACCCGACCTCGCCCGGTCGGCGGGGCATGACCGGACCCTCCTTCGAGGAGATCACCACCCGCGAGCCGCACAAGCCGCTGCTCGAGCCGATGACCCGCGGATCCGGTCGCAACAACGCCGGCCGCATCTCGGTTCGGCATCGCGGCGGCAGCGAGAAGCGGGCCTATCGCCGGATCGACTTCAAGCGCGACAAGATCGGCGTGCCAGCCCGGCTGGCCACCATCGAGTACGACCCGAACCGGTCTGCGCGGATCGGCCTGCTCCATTACCGCGACGGCGAGAAGCGCTACATGCTGCTGCCGCACGGGCTCAAGGTGGGCGACGTCGTGGTGTCCGGCCCCGAGGCCGAGGCACGCGTCGGGAACGCGCTGCCGATCGCCAGCATCCCGCTGGGCACCACCATCCACAACATCGAGCTGGTGCCGGGCAAGGGCGGTCAGATCGTTCGCTCCGCCGGCGTCGCGGCGCAGCTGCTCGCCAAGGAAGGTGACTACGCGCAGGTCCGCCTGCCGTCAGGCGAGGTCCGCCGGGTGAGCATGCGCTGCATGGCCACCGTGGGCCAGGTCAGCAACCTCGATCACGAGAACCAGAACATCGGGAAGGCCGGTCGCGCGAGGCACATGGGCCAGCGGCCCGAGGTGCGCGGCGTTGTGATGAACCCGCGCGACCATCCGCATGGTGGTGGCGAGGGCAAGTCGCCCACGGGCATGCCGCCGAAGACCCCCTGGGGCAAGCCCGCCATGGGCTATCGCACCCGTCGGAACAAGCTGACCGGACGGCTCATCGTCCGGTCGCGCACGCGGAAGTAGGTCAGGGAGATGTCTCGTTCCGTCAAGAAGGGCTGGTTCGTCGAAGCGCGGCTGAAGGGTCGGGTGGAAGACATGAACAAGCGCAATGAGAAGAAGGTCGTGAAGACCTGGTCCCA
>VGPE01000287.1 GCA_016875645.1 Chloroflexota bacterium | reverse complement strand
CGCGCCGAATTCGACGCGATTGCGCCCGGCTACGAGATCACCGTGGACACCACCGGCTACGTCGGCAACTACGAGCTCGCGAACCTGGTTGCGCCGGGCGCGGCCGACGCGATCTTCCTCATGGGCTACGACTTCCGCACGTCGGGCGCGGACAACGCCGGCGCGATCGCGCCGATCTCGGGTGAGATCTACGACGTGGCCGACGCCGTTCGCTCCTTCCTGCGCTACATCCCGCCGTCCGCGCTGATCGTCGGCGTGCCGTACTACGGGCGGGCATGGTCCACGGTCTCCGACGAGCCGAATGCCCGGACGCAGACCGGCACCAGGTACGGCTCGTCGGTGGCAACCGAGTACCAGACCGCCGCCACCCTTGCCGAGGAGAACGGCCGCCGCTATGACAGCGTGGAACAGTCCGCCTGGACCGCCTATCGAAAGGACAACTGCTCTTCAACCTACGGCTGCGTCACGACCTGGCGCGAGCTCTACTACGACGACCCCGAGTCGCTCGGCGCGAAATACGACCTCGTCAACCAGCTTGGCCTGCGCGGCATGGGCATCTGGGCACTGGGCTACGACGGGACGCGCCCCGAGCTGTGGGACGTGCTTGCCGACAAGTTCCTGGTGCCGCCCCTGACGCTGAACGCGAGTTCGGACGTCATCACCTGGGCAAGCCAGGTGACCCTGACCGCGCACCTTGGCGGGACGATCGCCGGCCAGCAGGTGGAGCTCCAGTTGAGCCGCGACAACGTGGCGTGGTTGCCGCTGGGGCGGCTCGCGCTCGGGCCCGACGGCTCCGTGACGCACCTGATCACGCCTTACGAGAACTGTTACTACCGCGCCATCGCCATCGACCCCGCGACCGGCCTGACCATCGCGACCAGTGACACCGTCCGCGTCGTGGTCCGCAGCATCGCGATCCAGCGGCCGCTGCTGAACGGCGTGAAGTCCGTTGCGCTCGGGACCGGGGCTCGCTTCGTCACCACCGTTCGACCCGCTCGCGTCGACACGCCGATGCCGGCGGTGAGGTATGTCGTCTACCGGCTGCTCGATGGGCGCTGGACAGAGCAGACCTCCCAGGACGTCGTCCCGGACGCTTCGGGGGTTGCCGTGTTCGCCCTGGCCTTCAACGGCCGCGGCCCGTGGTACGTCCGCTCCATGGCCCTGCCGACACCGTTCAACGCCAACAGCTCGTGGGGCCCCGTGCTCCGCTACAACGTGCAGTAGCGTGGCCGCCGGCGCCTGGCGGTCGCCGACATCATCACGCTCACAGCGCTTGGCCGGCAGCTTGGAGTCGTGCAAGCAGTTCGCGCACCCGGGACGTGCCCTCTTCGGAGACGGAATCCCGCCCTGGGCGTCAGATTCGCCGATACGGAGCCCGCCGGGATCCCGGTGAGTCCGCTCACGTGCCCGAAGTTGCAGGGGAAGCGCTCTCGGCGTGAATTCAGCGGCGATGAGGCCCGCCTCGGCCCGAGATGCGACCCGGGACGCCGGACCCGGGTGCCGGGGTCGCCCCGGTGCCGTGCTCTGCGTCTCTACGTCAGCGAGACGCCGAACGCCCCCAGCGCGGATGTCCCGAGCAGGACCAGGTCGAGCACGACGACCAGGCCCACGGCGCTCCACGCGAGCATGTTGAGCCGGCGCCCGTTGCGATGGCGGCCCATCAGCCGCGCGTCGTTGACGAGCAGGACCATGAACACCAGCACGATCGGCAGCAGCAGGCCCTGCAGGTTCTGGCTGGCGAGGATCACGGGTACCGGGTCCAGGCCGGGTAGCAGCACGACCAGCGCGCCCAACGCCAGCACGAACGTGTAGATGCCAAAGAACGTGGGCGCGTCGCGGAAAGGCTTGCCGACGCCCGATTCCCAGCCGAACGCCTCGCAGATCACGAACGCCGTGCTGATCGGCATGATCGTGGCCGCCAGGACTGACGCCCCGAACAGGCCGAGGCCGAACAGCGACGTCGCGAGGGAGCCCGCGACCGGCTCGAGTCCCAGCGCGGCGTCGGCGGCCGTCTCGATGGAGCCGCCCGCGGCGTGGATCGTGGAGGCGGTCGCGATCACGATGAAGATCGCGATCAGGTTGGTCCAGACAGCCCCGCCGATCGCATCGGCCCGCTCCAGCGCCAGCTCCTCCTCGCCGATTACCTTTTCGGCCACCGCGCTCTGGAGGTAGAACTGCATGTAGGGCGTGATCGTGGTGCCCACGAACGCGACGACCAGCAGAAGCGTGGCCGGCGCGAGGTCGAGCGAGGGCGTCACGAAGGCGCGCCCGACCGCGCCCCAGTCCGGGTGGGCGAGCACCGCCGAGGCGACGTAGGTCAGGAAGACCACGGCCACGGACAGGAAGACGCGCTCGACGGTCCGGTAGCTCGCGAACAGGACCAGTGCCCAGATGGCCGCCGCGGTCAGCGGCACGGTCAGCAGGCGCGGCACGCCGAAGATCTCGAGGGCCGCGGCCGCACCGGAGAACTGCGCCACGGTGTTCGCGATGTTGGCCACCAGCAGCACCAGCATCGCGAAGACGGTCCACCGGACGCCGAACCGGTCGCGGATCAGGTCCGAGAGGCCCTGGCCGGTCACGACACCGAGGCGGGCCGCCATCTCCTGGACGATCGCGAGGATCACGATCGTCACCGGGAAGAGCCACAGCAGTCCGAGGCCGGTCTGGGCGCCGATCACGCTGTACGTGGTGACGCCGCCGGCGTCGTTGCCGGCGATGCCCGCGATGAGGCCGGGCCCCATCACCGCCAGGAAGGCGAGGAGGCCTCGGCGGCCCCGGAACCGGCCCCGGAGCCGCAGGAATTGCCCGCCGCGGGTTCGCTCGGCCAGCCGGCGAAGAGCCCCGCCGAGGGGCGGCCGGACAGGCGGGCGTCGCCGGCGCGGCGCCGAGACCACGCCCACGGGCAGCTTCGGCATCCTGCCCTAGGAGCCTGCGTCGGTAATCGCCGCCAGGGCGAGAGCCCAGGCGGCTGACGACGGAAACGGGGGAAGCGGGATGGCCCGAAGGCCGATCCGGGCCG
>VGPE01000286.1 GCA_016875645.1 Chloroflexota bacterium | reverse complement strand
ATGCAGGTCCACATCGCGGACCTGGACCATGACGGCTGGCTGGACATCGTGGCGCTCGTCCAGACCTACGACGACCGGCCCGAGACGATGGCCGACTCTACGCGGATCTTCTGGGGCGGCCCGGATGGGTACTCGATGGAGCGCTCCACCGTGCTGCCGACCTACTCGACCGGCGCGGGCTATCTGGCGGACCTGGACCAGGACGGGTTCGTAGACCTCGCGCTGCTCGACCGCGACGGGGTCCTGGTGATCCACCACGGGGGCCCTGACGGGTTCCCGAGCGGCCGGACCACGCGCGTCCCCCTCGGCACCAAGGCATGGGCCCTCCACCTGAGCGCCGCCGACCTCGACGGGGACGGCTGGCCCGAGGTGATCGTGGGCGTGGCCGGCCACTACGCCCGCTCGCCGGAGACGCTGATCGTCCTGTGGGGTGGACCCGACGGCTTCGACGCGGGTCGCGCGACCCGGTACGACGCGAGCTACTCCCCGGGCCAGCCGACCGTGGCCCGCCTGGACACGGACGAGGCGCTCACGCTGGTCATGCCCGCGTACTCGTCGGTCGCGTCACGCGAACTGCCCTGGGAGCTGCTCCGGTTCCGCGGCCGCGAGATCGATCACGGCGCGACCCGCAGGATCCAGGGCTACGGCTCCTGCCACGTCCTGCCGATCGACCTCGACGGCGACGGCTGGACCGACCTGCTCGTCTCGAACCATCGCCGCAACGAGGTCCACGACGCCGACGCGATCATCTACTGGGGCGGCCCCGATGGGATCCGGGAGGACCGAACCACGCACCTGCCGGGCTGGGGACCGCACTACCTGACGATGCGCGACCCCGGCAACGCCCTGGATCGCGGCCCGGCGGAGCACTACGTCTCTCAACCGATCGCCATCGGCGGCGCGCGCGTGATCGGCGTCGAGGTGGACGCGGACATCCCCGACGGAACCGCGCTCGAGATCGAACTGCGCGTCGGCCACTCTCGAGCGGGCATCCAGAACGCCCCGTGGTCCACCACGCCCCCGCCCGACGGCGCCCGCCTGCTCCAGTACCGCGCCTCGTTCATCTCGCGGACGGGCGCCCGCTCGTCGCGCCTGCGCTCGGTGACCTTCGAGCTCGGCTGATGGAGCTCGGCGTCGACACCTTCGTCGAACGGACGCCGGACAAGTCATGGGCCACTTGACGGCCCGTCTTTGCCCTCCTGGTTGCGATCACCCTCGATGCCGCGTCCTCCGCCGCCTGCCGCTCCGCCCCTCATGCGTCATGCGCACGAACCGGCCGCAACGCGATCGTGGCGTGCGTCCGAGGCTCGCTCTGACAACGGGGGCCGGGGATCGGGCTGGATCTTCGGTCCTGTCGTGCGTCCGGCGCATGGCAGCGCGACGTGGCGGTCCGGTCGTGCGTCGGACGCACGAGGCCGGGAAGGGCGCCCCAGGGGAGGGCCGATCCGCCCCTAGTTTCGCCGCCCCTTGAAGATGCCCATCACCTGGCGGACGTCGTCGGAGTCCGACGCGTCGGGCCGCTCGACCAGGTAGTTCCCGAGGCCCGAAATCGCCTCGGTGAAGCGGCCCATCCGGCCCAGCAGCAGCGCCCGGTCGCGCGCGTGGTCGGGCTCGGTCGGCTCGACGACCGCCAGGAGTTCCACGACGCCCAGGGCCGCGGGCCATGCCCGATCCGCCAGGTACACGCCCCGGAGATTGCGCAGGATCCTGGCGAAAATCTCGCGTCGGCCGGCCGGGCGCAGCA
Organism: Chloroflexota bacterium; assembly: GCA_016875645.1. Classification (GTDB taxonomy): domain Bacteria; phylum Chloroflexota; class Limnocylindria; order Limnocylindrales; family CSP1-4; genus VGPE01. The sequence goes on along the minus strand of VGPE01000286.1, from coordinate 1,386 downwards.
TCCCGGGGTGGAACAGCACGCGCTCGCCGAGCGAACGGCGCAGGAGGGCCTGGCAGTCATCAGGGGTCAGCGATCGGCCGCCGTCGGCCGGATCGATGAGCGTGCCCGACGGCGAGCGGAGGATGAAGTGGCCCGGCAAGCCGATCCCCTGCACGCGCAGGCCGAGACGCCAGCCGACCTCGAGCTCCACCACGGAGAGCAGGATCGGCAGGCCGACGCGCCGCTTCAGGACCTGGTCCAGCTGGCTGTTGCGCACGTCGTGCCATTGCGCCGCGCGCGGCCCTGAGAAGCCGAACTCGCGATACAGGACGCCGTGCAGCCGGGCCAGCACGACTTCGGGCTCGTCGCCGCGGTCCAGGCGGAACCGGACGTGGTCCGTGAGTTCGTCGATCGCCGCCAGCGACGGCTCGAAATCAAGCTCCGGCCGGTTGTCGGCCGCGATGCACAGGGCCCCGACGGCGAGGTCGATCTCGGGCTCGGGGCGCGCCACCAGCCTCGCGAACCGCGCCCGATTCGCCGCTCGCGCGAGCTCGATCTGACCCATCGCCCAATTCTACGCGCGGCCGTTCCGCTGGCCCTCGGTGCTATCCTGTCGCCCCAATTCCCAGCGGATCGCTCGGATATCCTGGAGGCCCCTCGACCCGTGACGGAATCCCCACCGGTTGCACCCGGCGCGCTGCGGCTCCGTCCCGCCCCCGCGGGGCTGCCGGACGCCGATCTTCGCCCGCCCGTCCTTGCCGAATCCGGCGATCCGTTCACGGCCCTGCGCGTTATCCATCTCGTTGCGCGCCTTGAGCGCGGCCGCCCGGTTCGGCTCGACGACCTCGTCGACCGCCTCAACGCCATCCACCTCGACTGGCTCTTCCCCCATCGCGTCGTGGTGGACCACCTGCTCCAGCTCCAGTCGAACTGGATCGCGGACTACCGGAGCACCGCCGGGATCGACCTTGCGGATGAGGGACCGTATGGGCCCACGCTCACCATCGAGGACTCCAGCCGCGTCGAACCGTGGATCGTCCGCCAGGCCGAACGGGCCGCTCGGGAAGCCCGGGAGCGGCTGATCGCGTTCAGCCGCCTCGATCGGGTGGCGGGCGGATGAACTCCGTGCCGCGCGGGGCATCCGTGCGCCGACCGCGATCCATCGCCATCCTCCCGTTCCCTGCGACGGCCTTCGCTCCCATGGGCTGCTGCGCGTGTCTCCGGCGGGCCCGGTCCTAGGCGGATCGGTCACCCGCGTCTCGCCGCCTCGGCCGCCCGACGACTCATGTCGCCGCGCGAACAGCGCCGCACTGGCGTACCGCCTGCTTCGCGGGCACACCGGCCCGCATCGTTCCGAGGGAGCTACCAATGACCACCACCGGTTACTCGCCCGACGTCCTCGTGGAC
>VGPE01000285.1 GCA_016875645.1 Chloroflexota bacterium | reverse complement strand
ATCGGCCCGCGGAGACAGCCGAAGCGGTTTTCTCCGGGAGGCCGCTCGTCGAGAGCTCGGCCGGCCCTCCAGGGGTCGGATCCAGGCGGCGCTCGAGCGCGGGCAACGAGCATTGGCCGACGTCGGCCCCTTCGAGTCAGCAGACGTGATTCGAGCGGCCCGCGATGCCCACGATGCCGACGACCGTCGTCGTTAGCGACGCGAGCGTCGCCCTCAAGTGGTTTCACGAGGCCGGCGAGGAAGACGTCGGGCCCGCGCGTGCGCTGCTCGATGCGTATGCGGACGAACGGATCACGCTTCTGGTCCTTGACCTCACCATGTACGAGGTCGGCAACGCGCTCCTGCGCGGGTCTGCAGCCGCGACTTCCGACGCTGTGGCGACGGTCCTCGAAGCGCTACGCGAACTGTGCCCTCGCGTCTCCCTCGAGCCGGCTGAGCGTCATCTGGCTGCCGGTCTCGTCACCGAGCACGGCCTGACGCTCTACGACGCGGCGTACGCCGCCGTAGCACGAGCGCGAGGTGCTCTCCTCGCGACGGTTGATCGAGCCCTGCTGGCGGCAGGCCTGGGCTCCCCGCCTTCGGCCGTCCTCGAGCGCATCCAGGCTCCCCCGCCACCGGAAGTTGCCCGAGGGTGGTAAGCAGAGCGCGTGAGCCAGCGTCGAATCTGACCGCCCGGCGACCGCCTCAGGGCAGCGACACGAGGTCCGTTGGGCCGACGATCGTCGCGAGGTGGCCGGCGCCGCGTCGAAGCCGAGCATCCCGGGTCAGGAGCGGTGCGGCGAGGATCCGAGCGAGCGCGACGTACTCGGCGTCGTAGGGTACGGCCCGGAGCACGCGCAGGTCAAAGCGTCAGGACCACCTTGCCGCACTGGCCGGAGCGCATGACCCGCAGCGCCTCCTCGAACTCGGCGAGCCGGAAGCGGTGGGTGACGAGCGTCGCCAGGTCCACCCGGCCGGACAGCAGCAGGTCGCTGACCTGGTGCCAGGTCTGCCAGATCCGACGGCCGAAGACGCTCTCGAAGGCGAGCTCCTTGTTGATGATGTACTTGCCGATGTCGATCGACGCTGGCGCCTTGGGGATCCCGAACCAGACGATCCGGCCGGCGATTCGAGCGGCCGCGAGTGCGTCCTCGATCGCAGCGACATTGCCCGACATCTCCAGCACGACGTCGGCGCGACCGTGGAGAGAGGACGGCACGGACTCCAGCACTTCGTCCGCACCCATCTTCACGGCGAGTTCGCGGCGGAATGCGCCGCGGTTGACGCCGATGACGCGCTTGGCCCCATAGGCCCGGGCAACCGCGACCGCCGCAAGGCCCACGGGCCCGAGACCCAGCACCAGCACGGTCTTGCCCGGCACGTCCGCCTTGGTGACGACGTGGACGGCGTTGCCCAGCGGCTCCTGCGCGGACATGACCTCCGGGTCCAGCGAGGGGTCGTTGCGCCACGTGGTCCGGATGGGGATCGTCGCGTACTCCGCGAACCCGCCGTCGCGCCCGATCCCGAACAGCTCCATGTTCTCGCAGATGTGCTGGTTGCCGATCTGGCACTGGTAGCAGGTGCCGTCGAAGATGTGGGTCTCGGACGACACGAGGTCGCCCGCCCGCAGGGCGCCGGGGTCGCCGTTGATCTCGAGGATCTCGCCCACCAGTTCGTGGCCGACGACCATCGGCGGCGTGATGTGGCCGGCCGCCCAGGGCGTCCAGTCGTAGATCGAGACATCGGTGCCGCAGATCGACGACGCCTGGACGCGGACGAGCACCTCACCAGGCTTGGCCGAAGGCCGCGGGATGTCCTTGACCGAGACGCCGGGAACCGGGGCCTCTTTGACGACAGCAAGCATTCGCGCAGCCTACAGTCTGGCCGGGGAGGCCTGCCGACCACGCCGCAGGAAACGAGCGCCCAGTTCGAGGAGCCGGTGCTCCGCCGGGGTCTCGATCCCCTGCCCCGCCAGGGCATCGATCCCCTGCCCCGCCAGCGTTGACGCCGGAGCGCAGGTCGGCGACGAACCCGGACACGACGGCTGATGTGGTGGAATTGCCCGATGCGCCACGGCCATGATGACGCCTCCGCCTCCGTGTCTGCCCGATGACGACCGCCGCGGCGCTCATCTTCGCGGCCATGACCGCGGGGATCATCGCCTTCCAGCTCGCGCTCACCCTCGGCGCGCCGTGGGGCGCCTACGCGATGGGCGGCGCGTTCCCCGGCCGCTACCCGCCGGCGATGCGCGTGGCCGCCCTCGTCCAGGCCGGCCTGCTGGCGTTCATCGCCGCTGTCGTGCTGTCGGCCGCGGGCGTCGTCCTGCCGTCGCTGGCCGAGTCGTTCCCGTGGCTGATCTGGGGTGCTGTGGCGCTGATGGCGCTGGGCGTCGTGGTCAACGCGCTCTCGCGCAGCCCGGGTGAACGTCGGATCTGGGTCCCGGTCACGATCGTCCTCCTGGGCGCCAGCCTGATCGTGGCCCTCCGTCCGGCCTGAGGCCGGTCTCGCTCGCGCCTGGGCCGGCGGCGAGCTCCGCGAGCGTCGCCATGTCCGGCACGGTCAGATCCGGTGTCGCGGACGCGATCGGCGTGGCGCCGCTTCCCGCCCGACCGGCCCGCCGGTCCACCCAGACGGTGGTCAGCCCCAGCGCCTTCGCGGGCACGTGGTCGTGATACAGGCTCTGGGCCACGTGAAGGATGCGTGACCGCGGCACGTCGATGCGCGCGAACGCGAGCTCGAACGGACGCAGGGACGGCTTGTAGGCACGCGCCTGCTGGGCCGTCACGATCCAGGTGAACGGGGCGCCCAACGTCGCCTCGGAGGCCGCGAAGAGGTCGTCGTCGCAGTAGGTGATGACCCCCAGCCGGAAGCCCGACGCCAGCGCGGCCAGCGCGGTCGCCGAGTCCGGGAACGCCGGCCAGTCCACCACCGATCCGCCGAATGCCGCCAGCGCGGCCGGCAACGGCGTCGCACCCAGGCCCTCCCCCACCCCGCCGGCCGCTCGTTCGAGGACCTCGCGGTACGGCCGGTACGGTCCCGCCTCGAGGGCCGCCTCGTGGAGGCCGAATTGCCCGAGGAGATCGTCGTCCGGCGCCGCGTCCGCGGCCGGCCCGAGCGCCGACCGCAGCGCCGCCAGGAGCCCGGTCTCCCAATCG
>VGPE01000284.1 GCA_016875645.1 Chloroflexota bacterium | reverse complement strand
GAGGGCCGCGTACGCCAGAGCGGCCTCCGCCGGCGGGCTCCGTCGGGCCGGGCCCGGACGCCTTGACGTCATCGGATCAGGCAACGGCCGTATCTTGCTCCACGCTCACTTTGTTCGCGCGGTCCGCGCCGGCACGCGCTCGCGACGGAGAAACCGGCGCTCGCACGCGGCTAGTCTTGCCCACGTGAGGATCAGCCGCATCGAAACCTGGGTGCTCGAAGCCAGGATCGGCCGGCCGATCCAGTTCGGAGTCGGCCCATTTGGCGCGTTCAGCGCCACGGTCGTGGCGCTGACCACCGACGACGGGATCACCGGCTGGGGCGAATGCATCGCCCGCCGGGCCCCCCGGATCGTCGACCAGACGGTCCGGGACCTGCTCTGGCCGGTGGTCGAGGGCCGCGACCCGCACGACGTCGAGGGGATCTGGGACGACATGTTCCGGTCGCTTCGCGCCTGGGGCCACCACCGCGGCTTCGTCCAGGAGGGCATGAGCGGGATCGACCAGGCACTCTGGGAGATCCTCGCGAAGGCGCAGGGGGTCCCCCTCTACAAGGCGCTTGGCGGCGCAGGCCGCGCCAAGGTCCCGGTCTATGCCTCGAAGGTCTACACCGACACGATCCCCAACATGGCCAAGGAGGCGGCCGCGCAAGTCGCGAAGGGCCACACCGCGCTCAAGATCCAGCTCGGGCGCTCGGCGGAGTACGGCGGCCCCAGCGCGGACGTCGAGGTCGCGAAGGCGGTCCGCGCCGCGATCGGCCCGGGCATCGAGATGGGTGCCGACGTCAACAGCGCCTACGACGCCGCCACCGCGATCCGCGTGTGCCACCGGCTCGCGCCCTACGACCTCGCGTTCATCGAGGAGCCGGTCTACCCGGACGATCTCGACGGCTACGAGATGATCCGCCGCGGCCAGCCGATCCCGGTGGCGGGCGGCGAGTCGGAGTTCGGCATCTTCGGCTTCCGCGAGATCCTCCAGCGCCGCCTGATGGACGTGGTGCAGCCCGACGTCGCGCGGATCGGCGGGTTCACCGCCGCGAAGCGGCTGGGGGCGCTCGTGCACGCGCACAACGTCCGCTACGCGCCCCACACCGGCTTCTCGTGCGGCATCGCGCAGCTGGCGTCCCTCCATCTGGCCGCATACGCGCCGAATCTCTGGCGCAGCGAGCAGATGTTCATCGACAACCCGCTGCGCGACATCTTCACCGAGCCGTTCCCGGAGGCGGTCGCCGGGGAGGTGTCCCTGCCCACCAGGCCGGGCCTCGGCATGGAGCCCGACCGCGCCAAGCTCGACCGCTTTCGTTTGAGCTGAGGTGAGCCTTCGCCCCTGGCGCAGCCGCGGCCGCCGCACGCTGCTCACGCGCGCGCCGTGGATGGTCGTGGGCGAGGAGGCGTTCGAGCTTCCCGACGGGCGGACGGTCGACGACTTCGTCTGGGCGCAGGCGACGGACTGGGTGGCGATCGTGGCGGTCACGACGGAGCGGCGCATCGTGCTCGAGCGCTGCTACAAGCCCGGCAACGGGCGCATCGGCCTGGTCGTTCCCGCCGGCGGGCTCGGCGAGGGCGAGGAGCCCTTGGCGGCGGCCCAGCGCGAGCTGCTCGAGGAGACGGGGTATTTCGCCGAGCGGTGGACCGCACTCGGTGCCTATCGCCTCGACCCGAACTGCGGCCTTTCGACCGGGCACCTCTTCCTCGCCGAGGGCGCGCGGAAGGTGCGCGAGCCCGCAAGCGGGGACCTCGAGGAGATCGAGATCGTCCTCGCCGGCATGGACGAGGCGCTGGCCGCGGTCCGTGCCGGCCACGTTCCCGGGCTGGGCTCGGCGGGCTGCCTGGCCCTCGCCGCCGCGGAGCTGGCGCGGCGATGAGCTCCACGGGCCGGAGGACGGACGTGCTCGGGGGCGAGCGGTCCGTCAGGCCGGAACGCTGAGCGCGGCGGCGGCGATCGGTTCCGCTACCGCCGCGCTCCTGCGCAGGAGAGACTGAGTCAGGCCCGCGCGGCGCGCAGGTTGCGGGCGACCAAGTAGGTGCCGAGGAGCGCGATGCCGGGGAGCCAGCCGAGGACGACCAGCCAGATCGCGGCATCCGCGGCGAAGCGGAACAGCGCGAGGAGCGAGCCCACGGCGCGCTCGGCCGTCTTGGCCGGGTCCCAGCCCTGACCCGGGGTGGTCGGAAGAACGCCCTTCGAGCTCACGCTCACCGCGATGGTCGAGTACTCGGTACGCGACCTGATCGAGTTGATCTGCCCGGTGAGCTGCTCGATTTGCGTGCGCACGTTCGTGAGCGCCTGGTCGATGCGCAGGATGTCCTCGATCCGCTCCGCGCGGGCGAGCAGCGCGAGGTAGCGGGCTTCCTCGGCCTGCTTGGCCTTGAGGCGCGCCTCGAGGTCGACGAACTGGTCCGTGACGTCCTTGCTGTCCATGCTCGAGGTGAGGACCTCGGCATCGAGCGAGCGCAGCTGCGCCAGCGCGTCCGCGAAGCGGTTCGAGGGGACGCGCAGCGTCACGGCCGCGGAGCGCTGGTCACCGGAGCCTGACTGCGCGAGGGAGAGCACGTTGCCGCCCAGGCCTGTGGCGATGGCCTGCACGCGGTCGGCGACGGCCCACGGGTCGCCCGCCCGCAGCTGCACGCTGCCCGTGACGATCAGGGCGCGCGTGGGGTCGGCACCGCGAGGCACGCCGGCGGTCGCGGGCTGCCCGGGCTGACCGTTCGAGGACACGGGGGCGATGGCCTTCGCGTCGCCCGCCGACGCGGGCGCGGGCATGCCCAGCGGGGCGACGGCGGTGCCGCCGTCGGTGGTCACCCGGGAGCGTTCACCGAGGCTCGGTGCGGTCGAGCCGAGGGTCTCGGCCGCGCCGCACGCGATGGCGAGGGAGGCGAGGAGCGCGAGGCCGGCGAGAGGACGCAGACGGCGGTGGATGCCCATTGGGTGCACCTCGTTCGTGGCGTTCGTTCTGCGCTCCGAAACGCCCGCCGCACCCCGCTGGTTCCCGGGCCACCCGGGTCAGCCCCAGCGCGCCCCGAACAGGGCGCGGGCGTTCGCCGCCAGCAGGGCCTCCATCGCGGAAACGGCCAGGCCGCGCTCGCGCGCGATCGCCGCGGCGGTGTGGGCCACGAACGCGGGCTCGTTGCGGCGGCCCCGCAGCGGCTGCGGCGCG
>VGPE01000283.1 GCA_016875645.1 Chloroflexota bacterium | reverse complement strand
CGTCACCGTGGACGGCGAGGTGGCACACCTGGGCGATCGCGTCGATGTCGCGACGGTGCGGATCGCGCTCGACGGCGTGCCGATCGGCGCCCGCAGTGCCCTTGTCCACTTCGCGCTCCACAAGCCACTCGGCGTCACGTCGACGGTGCGCGATCCCCACGCCCGCCGAACGGTGATCGACCTGGTGCCGCCCGACCTGCGCGCCGCACGGATCTACCCGGTCGGCCGCCTCGACCTCGATTCGGAGGGTCTGCTGCTGCTCACCAACGACGGGGCCTGGTCGGACGCGGTGCTCCACCCGCGCCACGGCGTGGAGCGCGAGTACGCGGTCGGCGTCGAGCGGGAGCTTACGGGTGAGGCCGTCCTGGCACTGCGCACGGGTATCGCGCTCGAGGAGGGCATCGCCACCGTCGTCCACATCCGGCCGCAGACCGCCGTGGAGACGCGACGCCTGCACGAGTTGCTCGACCCGCGACCGGCTCGGCTGCACTGGTACCGCGTCACGCTCGCTCAGGGCTGGAAGCGGCAGATCCGGCGCATGCTCGCGTCTGTCGGAACGCCCGTGGTCCGGCTGGTCCGGGTCCGGATCGGGTCAATCCGGCTCGAAGGCTTGCCGACGGGCCGTCTGCGACCGCTGACTGCGCCCGAGGTTCGTTCGCTGGCTTCTGCTGGGCGCGCAATCGGCGGCGCCGCGGAACGATGACGTCGGCCGGACGATGAGGGCCCAGCGTGCCGGACACTATCCTGCGGGCGATGAGCCAGCCCCACGGTTCCCCGCCCGGCACGCGCGCAGGGCTCGTCGTGGCGGTGGACGGCCCGGCGTCGAGCGGCAAGAGCACGGTCGGCTCGGGCGTGGCGGAGGCGCTCGGCTACCGCTTCGTCGACACGGGCCTGCTCTACCGCGGGGTTACCTGGCTCGCCCAGCAGCTCCGCACCCCGCTCGACGTGGGCGAATCCGTGGCCGAACTGGCGCCGCGTGTCAGCCTCCGCGCAGGTCCGGAGGGCCGCTACGAGTCCGTGCTGGTCGACGGCATGGACGTTACCGATGAGGTCCTCAGTCCGGGCGTCGATCGGCGGGTATCCGAGGTGGCCCGGCACCCCGAGGTCCGGAGCGCGCTCCTGGGTCGCCAGCGTGAGCTGGCGGAAGGAGGCGACATCGTGGTTGCCGGTCGTGACATCGGGACCGTCGTGCTGCCCCACGCCGATGTCAAGGTGTTCCTCGACGCCAGTCCCGAAGAGCGAGCCCGGCGGCGTGCAGAGCAGCGAGGGTTCGCCCCGGACTCGCCCGAGGCGACCGCGATCCTGGGTGACCTGCGCCGGCGCGACGAGATCGACCGGACGCGTGCGACCGCACCATTGCGGCCGGCCCCGGACGCCCTGCGGGTCGCGACTGACGGCCATGGCCTCGAAGAAACGATCGACCTGGTGGCCGACGCCGTCCGCGCAGAACGGGACCGGCGAGCCGGCGCCTCGGTCGAGCCGGAGCCCGCGGTCGAGCCGGAGCCCGCGGTCGAGCCGGAGCCCGCGGTCGAGCCGGAGCCCGCGGTCGAGCCGGAGCCCACGGCCAAGACGAAACGCGCCCCTGTTGCCCGGACTTCACCGCGGCGCGAGTCGACCGCCGAGCCGCGCCTGTCCGACCGGATCACCCCGTTCATGCAGCTCAGTGATCTCGTCGGCCGAACGATCATGAACGCCACGACCCGCGTGCACATCGAAGGTCTCGAGCGGCCGCTCGACATCGAGGGCCCGCTGCTCGTCGTCTCGAATCACGCCTCCAACGCGGACGGGCCCCTGCTGGTCTGCTGGCTGACGCCCGCGCTCGGGCGCAGGATGCATCTCCTGGGCAAGCAGGAAGCCATGGATCGGCCATTGCTCGGCTGGGCGCTCGCGCAGAATGGAGTGATCGGCGTCCGGCGCGGAGCCGCGGATCTCGAGGCATTTCGGGCGGCGAAACGGGTCCTCGACGAAGGTCACGTGCTCGGCGCCTTTCCCGAGGGGACTCGCAGCCCGGATGGCTGCCTGCAGCCCGCGAAAGACGGAGCCGCGATCCTGGCCCTGCGGACCGGAGCCCCCATCCTGCCGGTCGGTCTGTCCGGGACGCACCGGTTCTGGCCCCGGGGGAAGCGGCTCTTTCGGCCCGGAGGCCAGGTCCGAATGCGGGTTGGGACGCCGTTCACGCTGCCGCGAACCAGCGGTGGGGATCGGCGAAGGGCGCAGGCCGAGGCCACCCGGCTGATCATGACGAAGATTGCTGAATTGCTCCCGCCGTCGCAGCGGGGCGTCTACGCCGCCGAGGTCGACCGGGTGCGCGGCGAGTAGCCAACGGCCCCTCGCCGGGTGCCCTCGAACGGCCCGACCGGGCCCCCGTGCGATACTTGACCCGTGACCGGGACCATCGAATCGATCCGCATCGCCCGCCGGACCGGGTTCTGCTATGGCGTCCGCGAAGCCATCGACAAGGCGAAGGAATCGGCTGCGGCCGGCAAGCGCACGCACACCCTCGGCCAGGTCGTGCACAACGAGGGCGTGATCGCGGACCTCCAGTCCCTCGGGATCCGCACCGTCGACACCCTCGATGACGTGGACGAGGGCGCGGCAGTCGTCATCCGCGCGCACGGCGTCCGGCCGGAGGTCATGGAGCGCGCGGGCCTGCGCGGCCTTGACGTGATCGACGGTACATGCACGTGGGTGATCCAGGAGCAGCGCGCCATCGTCGGCCTCGTCGAGGAGGGGTACACGATCGTCCTGCTGGGCACGCCACGCCACCCGGAGGTCGTCGGGCTGCTCGGCTTCGCGCCGGATGCGATCGTCGTGGACGAGGAAGCGGACTGGGCCCAGATCCCTCGTCGCAAGAAGCTGGCCCTGATCAGCCAGAGCACACAGCCGCCCTGGAAGTTCGAGAAGCTGGCAGCCTACCTGGTCTCGCGCAGCCATGAACTCAAGATCATCAACACGGTCTGCCCGGTCACGATCCGGCGCCAGGAGGACACCCTCGAGACGGCCCGCGAGGTGGACCTGATGATCGTGGTCGGCGGCCGCAGCAGCGCCAACACCAAGGAGCTGACGCGCCTCTGCCAGATCACGGGCACGCCTGCGCTCCAGATCGAGGGCGCCAGGGATCTCGATGCGGCCACCGACTTCGCCGGCGCCCGGGTCGTCGGCGTG
>VGPE01000282.1 GCA_016875645.1 Chloroflexota bacterium | reverse complement strand
CCGGTCGAGACCACGGACACCCGCTGACCGCGATAGGTGCCGGTGACAGAGGCGAACTCGCGGTTGCGACGCTCGAGCTCGATGGCGTCGAGGCGGGCCGCAATCCGGGAAGTTCGATCAGGATCGCCGGGGAGGAGGATGTACTCGGCCAGCTCGCCGGGTGCCAGTCCGATGTGGTACTGCCGTTCGCCCGTGGGCAGTGCAACGCGGGTGTCCGCGCTCGGCAAGATGGCTTCCTCGCTCCTTGACCCGTGCTCGTCCAAGCACGAGTTCGCCCGAGGATAGGCCCCCGTCGGATCGAGCGTCAAGCGCGGCCGAGTGCGCGCCCCCCTCGATTCGTGCGGGGCGACGCGCTCGACCGGGTCCGGCGAGGGTCAGGCAGCCACCGTGTCGCCACCTCCGGCAGGGACCGATTCAGGCCGACGACGACGGAGGACGGCCAGCAGGACCGCCCCCGCTGACGCCAGACCGAGGCCGAACAGGACAACGTCCATCGGCCGGCGAGCCGCCGGTGACGGCGGACGGGAGGCGTTCGCCGGATCCACACGTGCGGATCCATCGACAACGCCGCCCAGCTCGACACGACTGGGGTCGGGGTCCGCGCCGTCGCCGGCGTCGGCGACGCGGTGGACCGCAGAGACGGGCACGAGGCCGTCCGGGGCCTCGACCCGGAGCGCCAGGACGGGCTCCGTCACGACGGTCCCGATCGCGTTCAGGGCGTCCCCCGGCTGGAGGACGGCCAGCACGGGCGCCGCACCCGGCCCCACGAGGACCAGTCCCTGGGCAGAGCCGTCATCGACGACGACCGCATCGGGGCGCACCTCCACCACCAGGCCGCCCACCCGGACGGATCGGCCCACAGATCCGGCCAGGGCGGCCAGCTCCACGTCGGGCACGCCCGGATCTGCGGTTCCGGTCGCGGGCGCTGGCGCGGTCCGGCCGGTTCCGATCGCTCGCGGGACGATCGATGCGGGCCCGGCCGGACCACTGTCGCCGGTCTTGACGTTCCCCCTGGCGCCGAGGGGTTTCACGTGGACGTCGTCCGCCGAACGTGCGACCAGCACAAACCGCCGGTCCGAGGCCGATGGATGTGGCCGCCGGACGATGCCTGTGGCGCTGATCCGTGCTCCCTTGGCGAGCCCGGTCGCGGCGATTCCGGCCGCAGGCAGGCCGTCGAGCAGGAGGCTCGCCGTGTCGACCAGCAGGTCGGCACGCCACCGGTCACCGTCGCGTGTCACCCGGTCGATCACGCCGGTCACGGTGGCCAGCCGCCACTCGAGCGCGGCAGTCGGCGAGTCGCGGAGCATCACCGGTGCCGGCGACGTCCCGCGCCCCAGCGAAGTGATCTGATCGGCGGCAATCCGGGGCGCGCCGTACGCGCGGCCCATTTCGCCGACGATGCGGAGCCGATCATTGACCCGGGCCGCGATCCCGCTCGGCAGCCGGACCGCGACGGCGCCACTGCGATCCTGGACCACCACCAGTCGGCCGTCACCATCGAGCAGGCCGGACGGCGCCGTGACGATCCCTTCAACTCGGACGAGGCCGGACGCGGCGATTGCGCGCCCGATCGAGAGGAGCGGCGGAGCGGGTCGCTCCGTCGACGTGCCGGTCGGACCCGGGGTTTCACGGGGCGTGGCGCCGGGGGTTGCACCCGGAGCCCTGGGCGACGCGGGCGCCGAGGGCGCCCCGGCAGCCGGCACATCCAACCGTTCGACGTCGGCCGGCATTCGAAGCCACAGGCGGTAACCGTCCGCACGTCCGCTCGAGGACGCGCGCTGGCCAACCACGCCAGTGAGGAGGTATCGCCCGCCGCGGACCAGCCGATCGGCTTCGACGCCGCTGGTGCCGTCGGCACGCACGGCAATCGTCACCCCGTCGACATCGACGGCGACCGAGAAGTCGCCCGCATCGCCCCTTGCAGGCTTCGTGGTGGCGATGCCCTCCAGCAGCACCAGGCGCCCTTCGTCGCCTTCGTGTGGCGCGTGGCGGAGTCGAATCGGGGTCGGAACCGACGCGGAGCCCAGGTTCTGCCAGTCACCGTCCTCGATCCGGACCTCGAGCTGGCCGTACGGCGCGGCCAACCGGCCCGTGACCTCCAGTCGCGTGCCGATGGGGAGGTTCGCGGGCGCGGCCAGGCGGACGACGATTCTGGCGGTGTCGTCCTGGATCGCCAGGAGCTCCAGCGTGCCGAGGCCGCCGGGCGCGATCGTCACGACCCCGGCGACGCGGACTGGCGCCCCAATGGCGAGGGCCCGAGCATCGCTGATCGAGACGAGTTCGCTTTCCGACACGGGCGGCCTGGGCCTGGGGGTCGATGTGGGCTTCGGGGTCGCCGAAGGCTTCGGGGTCGATGTGGGCTTCGGGGTCGAAGTCGGCTTCGGGGTGGGTGTCGGCTTCGGCGTAGACGTCGGCTTCGGCGTAGGTGTCGGAGGTGGCTCAAGGACCTCGATCTCGCCGGGCGTCGTGACGTGCACCCGGTAGCCGCCGCCGCTCCCCGAATCGCGCTGGCCCACCGGACCGCTCGCTCGAACACGAGCGCCCGAGACGAGGCCAGATGGGATGGCCGCGACCGAGATCACGACGCGGGCCGCCCCGCTGCCGTCGTCGAGGTCGACAGCCTGCCCATCGGCGAGGGTGTCCGGCGACCCGATCACGCGGCCCTCGACGAGGACTCGCCTGCCTTCGTCCTCCTCGTTGATGGCGCCGGTCGTACGCGCCACCGGAGTGGGCAGCTCGTCGGAGGCAAGGACGGTGATCGCAGACTCGGCCAGTCGGATGACGCGCTGCCCGAAGCGGGTCCCCAGCATGCCGGTGGCACGGATGACAATGCCCGCGGGAAACGCGAGCGAGGTGGGCGCGTCGAGGTACAGGGCGATTCCGGCCGTTTCGTCCTGGACGAACGCACCGCGCCCGCTTTCGAGCGCTCCGATCGGAGTGGTCAGCACGCCCTCGGCGGTCACGATCGCACCATCGGGCAGGAAGCGGGCCGATCCGATCGGCGTGACAGCGAGTGATGGGGCCGGCGAGGCCGATGGGTCCGCGGACGGCGACGCCGAGGGGCCCGGTGTCGGCTCCGGCGTCGGAACGGGTGTCGGCTCCGGCGTCGGAACGGGTGTCGGCTCCGGCGTCGGAACGGGTGTCGGCTCCGGCGTCGGAACGGGTGTCGGCTCCG
>VGPE01000281.1 GCA_016875645.1 Chloroflexota bacterium | reverse complement strand
CCTGCACGAGAGCCTGATCTACGTCTGGGTGCGCTTCGACGGTGATGCGACGCCGTTCGTGCCGGGCCAGTACATGACGATCGGCGTATTCGCGGACGGCAAGCTGGTGCAGCGGCCGTATTCGGTCGCATCGCCGCCCTACGAGGCCGGCGAGACGGGCTACGAGTTCTACATCCGCCTGGTCCAGGGCGGCCAGTTCACGCCGCTGCTCTGGCGCCTGCCCGTCGGCCACCGGATGCGCATGATCGGGCCCAAGGGCAAGTTCACGCTCGAACCCGAGGATGACCGGACCCACCTCTTCATCTCGACCGGGACCGGCAACGCGCCCTTCGTGGCGATGATGAAGAACCTGCTCCGCGAGGGCGCCCCGCGCCGCGCGGTGTTCCTCAACGGCGTGTCTTACGTGGCCGATCTGGGCTATCGCGACCTGCTCGAGGACTGGGAGCGGTCGGGCGACTACCCGGTCACCTACGTGCCCACGGTCTCGCGGCCGGCCGACCCGGCCAACGCGGGCTGGACGGGCTGGACCGGGCGCACGGAGGCGGTCCTGCCGCGGGCGCTCGACGAGTTCGGGCTCACGCCCGACAACTGCATCGCCTACATCTGCGGCAACCCCGACATGATCCTCGCGGCGGAGGCGACCATGTTCGAGCGGGGCTTCGCAGAGGCGCAAGTCAAGAAGGAGCTCTACTGGCCCAAGGGCAAGGCACCGCGGTCCCTCGGCCCTGCGGGGGTCGCGGTCCCGGTTGGAGCTACGGGCGGCGCCGGGACCCCCGACGACTCCGACGGGGACGAGTAGCCCGCTCGGCAGCGGGATGCGGGATTGACGGCGCCCGCCGCACCCGTTCGGGCGCGGTTGTCCCCGGACGCTGCGTGGCGCCTCTTCATCGCGGCGATCTACGCCGGCGCGACCGCCGTTGCCGTGTGGTCGTACCATGCGGTTCCCGACCGGCTGATGCTGCTCGCGAACCGGTTCCGGGAGGGACGTCTCGATTCGCCCCTGTTCGCCGGGACGGTCGATTCCGTCGAGTCGGGCGGACGCTTCTACCTCGCAGTCGGTCCGCTGCAGCCGCTGCCCTACCTGCCGTTCACCGCCCTTCCCGCGCTGCAGCCGGTGGCGGGATACGTCGTCGGAACAACGCTTGGGGTGCTCGCGGCGTGGCTCTGCCTGCCGCTCATGCGCGCGTACGGTGCCCGGGAATCAGCGCGCGGTCTCGCAACGTTCGCGGCGCTTGGCACGCTCCTGTTCTACGTGTCCGTCTTCGGGGACCTCTACTACCTTGCCCACGTGGAGGCGTTCCTCGCCCTCACCGTGCTCCTGATCGAGTGGGCCGGCCGACGACGTCCGCTGGTGCTCGGTTTGCTCCTCGGCGTGGCCTTCCTTGCGCGGGCACCCACGGTGATGGCGGCGATCCCCCTGGGCATGGCCCTCATGTGGCGACGCCCGGATTGGTTCAGGCGTGGGGCCGCGTTCGCAACACCGCTGGTGGGAGCGCTTGCCGTCTACGGCGCATACAACCTGGCGCGCTTCGGATCGCCGACCGAGGCCGGCTACGGCCTCTCGCTGCTCACGGACCCCGCGCTCGAGGTGCGACGCGCACAGGGGGTCTTCGCCGTCGCCCACGTGGGCGAGAACCTGCGGCTCGCGCTGCTCGCCGTGCCCCGCTTCATCCCCCGGCTGCCATTCTTCGAGGCCGACCTGTACGGGCAATCGCTGCTGCTCGTCTCGCCCGCACTCGTGCTCGCGGCTCGCGCCGGGTTCCGTTCGCCACGGGTGCGTGTGCTGTGGGCTGCTGCGGCGGCGATCGCGGCGCCGATATTGCTCTACTACGGTGGCGGCTTCGTCCAGTACGGGTTCCGGTACTCGCTGGACTTGACCCCGTTTCTGCTGGCACTGGTAGCGCTCGGCGTGCGTGGCCGGCTCGGCCCGATGGACCGCGCACTGATCGCGCTGAGCATCGCTTCGGTCACCTACGGGGTCATGTGGCACGTCCGAGGCGGACCGGGCTGACCTCGGTCGCGCCCGGCGGCGTGACGTCCGGCCTCGTGGGCGGCCGCAAAGCGCCACCCAGCCAGATCGCATAGGCGCCGAGCACGACGAACGCCACCGCACTGATCTGGGTCACGCTGGAGAACATCCAGAGCGGAACGAGCACATACGCCGCGACGACCAGGCGCGTCCGCCAAGGTTCGACGAGACCCCCGGCCAGAGCCCACCACACGAACGGCAGCAGCAGAGCTGCCTCGTAGCCCCACGCGTGTGGGGACGCCGCGACCCCGACGACGAGGGCCCCCGCCGCTGCTTCCCGGATCGGGGCCCGGGTGAGACGCGGCAACGCGACCGCCACCATGACCACGCCGACCGCGGGCGGCAGCCAGTCCGGCACCGCCAGGCGCGACAACAGCCCGGGCAGCGACACGGCTTTGTCGGCGTTGCGGACGATGTCGTCAGCGAGCCAGCCACGCAGACCGTCGATCCATGTGAGCGGCCAGCGCGGGTCGCCGGCCGCCGCGAAGACGCTCACGCCGTACCACGCCAGTCCGGCGGCAACGACCACGGCGACATCGACCCAGCGCCGCCGCAGCAACAGCAGGCCGGCCAGCGGCAGCCCCAATGTGGGCTTGTAGAGCAGCGCCCCGATGGCCGCGCCGGCCCAGCCCGAGTGGTGGCCCCGCGGCTCCCGCACGAGAGCACGAATCGCGAGCGACCCCAGCAGAAGCGCCAGCGGCGTGTTCTGCCCGATCGCCACGGCCCCGGTGATCGGCGCCCATGCCAGCGTGGAGAGCACACCCACCGTCCGCGGCACCCCGAACGCCTGAGCGCCCACGATGCCGGCTCCCACCGCGCACGCGACCATGACGGCGGCATGGAGCCAGAACGACCAGTCGAGCGGCAGGGTCGCGAACGGCACGAGGGCGAACGCGACAGCGGGCGGGTACGGGAAGTAGATCTGCGGCAGGCCGCGGGCGGCCTGCCAGGCGAGCAGGCGCTCCGCGTCGACGAGGTCTGCAGTTCCGACCACACGGCCCGCTGACCAGAAGTCGGGCCAGTCGTGGTACCCGTAGAACGGGGCGCCCACGATGACCGCGATCCCGATTCCGAACAGGCCGATCGCCCACAGCCGGGCCCGGTCCCACGGCAGGCGCAGGCCCGTCGCACGAGCCGGGCGGGCCGCCACGGCGCCCTCCG
>VGPE01000280.1 GCA_016875645.1 Chloroflexota bacterium | reverse complement strand
GGCGATTGCGAACCAGACGGCCGGGTCGGTGCCCGCCGCCGACAGGATCGTGAAGGACGCGATCCCGCTCATCGAACCGGCGATGTCCACCGCGTATGCCTGCAGGGGCGGCAGGCGCTTGAGGAGCGGTCCCAGCGGCAGCGCGAGCGTTGCCATGAGGGCGACGACGAGGCCGACCAGCAGCGGCAGGACGATGAAGTTGACGTCCGCGTCGCGGCTCTCGGCCAGGCCGAAGAAGATCTCGTCCTGGGAGACCACCTTGACGTTGAGCTCGAAGAAGCTGATCGCTGCCACGAGCGCCGCCAGCAGCAGCGTGAACCAGGCGATCCGGGGGTTGCGACCGTGCCGGCCGAGGAGGATCCCAAGGCCGATTCCCAGGAAGCTCGCCATCAGCAGGAAGTTCGTGAAGAAGCCGACGTACTTGACGTTGGCCGGAATCCAGCGGATGAGCAGCAGCTCGACATAGAGCAGTGCGAAGCTGGTCAGGAACAGGCGCACCGGGGGCCGCGCAAGCGGTCCGAACGAGCGGCGTGGCGCGCCGGAGTTCCTCATCGTCGAGGCGGCAGCATAGCCCGCTGCCAGGCGTCGCCTGCGTGCGCCCTGCGCAGCTGATCGGCACGGGACCGGGCCTCGGTCCGGGTGCGGCCGCGGCCCACGTCAACGCGGCTGCACCGCACGTCGAGCGGACCATGAGTGCGTGACTGACGCTCAGGGCGCTCCAGCCGCGCGATCGGCCGGCGCAACGCAGCGGCGCGCCGCCGATTGTGTCTCCTCGCCGTCCGGTATCGTCCTGGCCGCCGCCGTGGGCGTGATTCGAGGTCCGACCCGCTTCCGACCCGGGTACCGCAGGCGCCTCCCGGTTCCATGCTGCGCTCCAAGCCCGCCGCGAAGCGTTCCGGACGTGATCAGTCGATCGATCGCGCGACGGGTGAGGGGTCTCCGCAAATTCAGGGCGCGCCGGGCCGGTCCATCCCCAGCTCGAGGCCCGCCGCCAGGCAGTCCGCTCGAAGTTCGTGAAGGGGATCGTCGCTGACCGCGATATCGCGGTGCAGCGAGGCAACGACCCGCCCAAAGCCGAGGTCCTGCCATTGCGCAAGCCCCTCGATGAGCGGCGGCAGGCGCAGCAGCGGCGAATCAGCCGTGTAGTCATTGTCGGCGAGGCGCGGCTCCGGAGCGCGACCGTGGCGGTGGTCGCGCCATTCCCAACTGGCCGAGTAGCCAGTGGAGAGCGGCAGCGAATCGGGGTTGCGACCGATCTCCTCGCACCGATCGCGCGCGAGGTCGCGCAGGCGGCCAGCCTCTTCGGGCGTCACGCCGATATTGAGCTCGTCTGCGAAACGCGCCGCAAGCCGGAACGTGACGTTGGGGCCGGCGCCGCCGACCAGGATCGGGATCCGGCGCGTGGACGCAGCGGATGCGGGGTTGTTGATGGCGCGGTCCAGCCGGAT
Organism: Chloroflexota bacterium; assembly: GCA_016875645.1. GTDB lineage: Bacteria > Chloroflexota > Limnocylindria > Limnocylindrales > CSP1-4 > VGPE01. The sequence continues at coordinate 1,755 of VGPE01000280.1, read as the reverse complement.
CGTGGGTCCCTCCCAGGTGATCGGGCCGGCACCCGGAACCAGCAGGCGGGAGATCACTTCCAGGTGTTCCTCGAACAGCTGGAGTCGCTGGCGCGTGGGCGGGAAGTCAAAGCCGTAGGCGGCGAACTCCTCGGCCTTCCAGCCTGCGCCGAGACCCAGCAGCAGGCGACCGCCTGACACAGCGTCGAGGGTGCCTGCGATCTTTGCGGTCAGCGCCGGGCTTCGGAACGGCGAGCACAGGGTGGTGAAGCCGAGCTCCACCCTCGGGACCGTCGCGGCGACCGCGGTCATGGCGGTCAGCCCCTCCAGGAACGGGTCGTCCCGGTCTGCGCGCGTGCTGACGTGATCGCCGAGCCAGAGGGACTCGAAGCCGAGGCGCTCCGCGAGCGCCGCTACCTCGAGCATGCGGCGGACTGCTCGGGCGCCGTCCCAGCCGGCGAACTCGGCGTTCCAGCCCTGCGGCAGCTGGACGCCGACCTTCATGGGAGGGAAATCCCGAGGATGCGAGCCGCCGTGCCGGCCATGATCATCCGGCGGTCCTGCGGGCCCAGGAAGTCCAGGTACTTCTCGATGTACTGGTGGCTCTGGCGATACGTGCAGTAGCGGTTCTGGAACGGCATGTCGGTGCCCCAGAGCATCCGGTCGCTCCCCACGTTGCGGAGCATCGCCTCGTGCGTGGCCCACGTCTCGCGCCACGGGTAGTCCCACCAATCGCCGATGCGGATCGGGAAGCTGACCTCGATGTTGAGCTTGGGGTTCCCGAACGGCTCCCAGATGCGGTCAGGCAGCGACAGGCGCTCACCGTCCCGGAACAGGCGCCACCGGAATCCGTGGGTCAGGCTGCACACGTTGTCCGGGTAGCGCTCCATCCACCGCTTGAGGATGTCGAGCTCGTGGAGGTAGGCCTCGCGCAGGTCGGCGATGTCGGGGTTCGGCCGCAGCGTGAAGAAGATCGGAACGCCGAGCTTCGTGATCGCCTCCCAGAACGGGCGGTACAGCCCGTCGTCCCACGGTTCCGGGCCGGCGGTGTACGCGTAAAAGGTTGAGAACTTGATCGCGTGCAGGCCGAAGCCGCGAATCGCGTCGGTCACCTCCCGGATCACTCCATCAGGGTCGGACCGGATGCGCCACTCGTCCACCGGCGCCATGGACCGGAACCGGTCCGGGTAGCGCCGGATGCAGTCGGCGAGGTAGGGGACGTCGCGGCCCAGCATCAACTCCGTGTGCATGAGTGCCATGTCGACGCCCGCGTAGTCCATTTCCGCGATCGCACTTGCCGCATCGAATGCGGTGTCATGGAGATTGGGCGGCAAGTAGTGCTGGGTGTAGTCCTCGCCGTCTACGGTGTAGGCAACGCGGTGGTGCGTGTGGTCAACCCGGAAATCGACATGCGCCAGGTACCACGGCGGCTCACCGTTCGGGTCCAGCAGCAGCGTCTCGGGACGAACGGGCGTCCGATCACGAATCCGGATCGCCGGCTGCTGGTGGCGCGAGTGGCCCCACTGCACCGCCCGCAGGTGCTCGGGAACGCTTCGGTGGCCGGCGAGCGAATCGAGGGCCGGGAAGCAGTAGATGTGCGAGTCGATGATCACGAGGCGCCCTCAGCCCGCGGCGGCCCTCAGCCCGCGCTCGGCCCAGCCGTGGCCGCAACTCCCGCCGCCGCGCCCTCGCTGTCGTGCGCCACCAGTTCGCCCTCCTCGGCCTCCCACGAGAGGAGCTGGGACAGGAACCGCCGGGTGCGCTCCTCCCGGGCAC
>VGPE01000279.1 GCA_016875645.1 Chloroflexota bacterium | reverse complement strand
GCCTGGCATGCCCCAGCGACCAACGCGGTCACCGTGAGCAATGCGAACAACCGATGCTTCATGCAGAACCCCTCCAGTCCCACGCTCGGCTCCAGGTCCGATCGAGACCCGTGCGACGTGGGAGTGTACTCACTGCCGATCGGAACTGACGCGCCGCGACGTCCCCCACGCGCGGCTTGCCGATCGTATCTCAAACCGGAGGGCTTTAGGGCATCGTCTTGATCGAATCACCCGACGCCGATCACGGCAACGGCGGTTGGGACAAATGCCTCATCACGGCCGTCTGCGGGCAGGCCCGATCATCGTCTCGGCGACGTTCGACTCGGTTGGTGCATCGGACTCAGGTGTGACGAGGGCGGGCGTCCCGACCTGGCCGCCCCGCGCGATGGCACCCAGGAGGTTCAGGATGAGGCGGGCCGCCAGCTTGCTCGTCTGATCGTGCAGGTCCTTGAGCGGCGCGATCTCGACGACGTCGAAGCCCACGATGTTTCCGCGAGCGGCGATGCCCTTGAGCAGGTTCGTCGCCTCAAAGTAGTCGATCCCGCCGAAGGTCACGCCGTTGACGGCCGGCGCGATTGCCGGATCCATCACGTCCATATCCAGGCTGATGTAGTAGGTATCGGCGCTGGGCAGGCGTTCCAGGACCGCCTCGACCCCGCGGCGGCGAAGGTCCTCGGCCCGAATCCGGATGCTCCCGAATGCCGCAGCATCATCCACCTCGCGCTGACGCGCCGAGCCGGGACCTCGGAGGCCGATCTGCATCATGGAGGTCACCCACGGGAGCTCGGAGGCGCGGCGCATCGGGCTGCTCAGCCCGTCGTGGATCCCGTTCACCTCGTCCCGCCAGTCGAGGTGCGCGTCGAGATGGACCACGCACATCGGTGAGCGGCCCTCGTAACCGCGCATGAACGGGATGGTCGTTGCATGGTCGCCGCCAAGGATGATCGGGGTCGCGCCGCGCTCCACGATCCTGCGGACGACCGCCGTGGCCATTCTGCTGTTGCCCGCGTAGTCGCCCATCGTCTCGAGAACATCGCCACAGTCCACGATCCGAAGGTTCCGGCCGCCGAGCGCCGGGCCACCGAAGTCGAAGTCGTAATGAGCCATGACCGGGATCAGCTCTTCGGACTGCGCCCGGATCGCCGCCGGCGAGTGGCTGGAGGGCTGGCGGGTCCACTCCATCGAATAGGGGGTCGTGTACGGGAATCCGATGATTGCAATATCGGCATCAAGGGTGTCGAGGTCGTCGCAGCGCGGTGCGCCCAGGAAGGACGGCCGACCGACCGGCACCGGCGCAAGTCGCGGTTCCATCACGAGCTCCCCGAGCGCGACGAGCCAGCGGGCGCCGGCTCGGAGCGCGCGATCGTCGCGGTCGCCTGGCCGGGCGCAATCCCCGGGTCTGCGCGGTCGCCGAGCATCCCCTGTCGCGCAAGCACCCCCAGCAGGTCGGCGACGAGGCGGGCTCCGAGCAAGCTCGTCCGATGGTTCAGATCGCGAGACGGGACGATGCCGTGCAAGTCGATACCGGCGACGGGACCTCGTTCCGCGATCCCGCGCAGGAGGTCTCGCGCCTCAGTGTAGGTCAGGCCGCCGAATTGCGGGAGGCTCACTCCGGGCGCGATGGCCGGGTCGACGGCGGCCGCGTCGATCGAGACGTGGTACGCACCCGCCGTCGGCAGTGCGTCGAGCACAGCCTGGGCCCCGCCCCGATGGACCTCTTCGGCGCGGATCAGGCAGGCGCCGAACGCGCTGGCCACGGCCACATCCTCGGGCCGGGCCGCGCCCGGTCCCCGAAGGCCGGCGACCAGTACGCCCGTCACCCAGGGCAGTTCGGCCGCCCGCCGCAGGGCGCTGGGCGCACCCTCGTGGACACCGTTCACTTCTTCGCGCCAGGCCAGGCCTGCCGCCAGGCGGACCACGCAGAGGCCGTCTCGGCCAGCAAATGCGCGTGCCGCCGACAATGTGACCGCCCCGTCGCCGCCCAAGATCACCGGCAGCGCACCACGCTCCGCGACCAGCCGGATGAGCTCGGTCGCGGCGATCGCGTTGGCCGCGTAGCGGCCCGGCCGGCCGACCAGATCTCCCACGTCTGCCACTCGGATCTGTCGACCGGCGAACAGGTCCGTCCCAACGTCGAAGTCGTACGCCCCGGCGAGGTCCGACCACAGGAGCGACTGCTCGCGAACGGTCGCGGGGGCGGTGCTGGACGGCGCGCGCGAGGACGCGAGGTCGGTCGGGGTCGTGAACGGGAGTCCGAGGGCTGCGACGTGCGCGTCGAGCAGCTGCACGTCGAGACATCGTGTTCCATCCAGGAAGCTCGGCCGGCCGAGAGGCACGGCATGCATGAACCGACTCATGGCTGGCGCTCCGGTGTCGCGCGGGCCCGGCATCAACAGCCGTTTGACTGGCCCGGAGCGGCACGAACCGAGCCGCCCGAGGATCGTAGCAGGGTTCGGTGGGGCACGGCCCTCGTGGTCTCCGCCGTCAAGCGCGTCGCTGGGAGCGTGGGTCGGTTGCATCGCGCAGGCCATCGCCGACGAAGTTCGCCGAGAGCACCGTGAGCGCGATCAGCAGCCCAGGCGGCACCCAGAGCCAGAGCACGTCGCGCAGAACCGACGGCTCGCGCGCCTCGTTGATCATGATCCCGAGACTCGGGTCCGGGGCCTTGACGCCGAGCCCGAGGAAGGACAGGCCTGCCTCGAGGAGGATCGAATTGGCAACCCCGAAGGTCGCGATCACGGTGAGCGGGCCGACGATGTTCGGGAGCAGATGCCGCAGCAGGATCCCGGCATTACCCACACCGATGACCCGGACCGCCGTCACGAACTCGGCTTCGCGAAGCATGAGCAGCTGTCCGCGGACGATCCGCGCGACCTGAGGCCAACCGAGAAGGCCGATGACCAGAATGACCGACGTCAGGCTGGGACCGACAACCGAGACGAAGATGATCACGAGCAGCAACGTCGGGATGCTCAGCACGGTGTCCGTCGTGCGCATGAGGAACTGATCAACGAGACCGCCGAAGTACCCTGCCAGCAACCCGATGAGGGTCCCGATGACCACGTACACCGCGACGGCGCCGAACCCGACAACCAGTGAGGTCCTCAGGCCGAGGATGACTCGTGCCAGCACATCCCGTCCCGATTGATCCGTTCCGAGCAGGTGGGCGGCGTTCGGTGGCTTGCGAACGGCCTTGAGGTCGACGAAATTCGGATCCTGGAGGATGAAGGGGAGCAGGATCGCGATG
>VGPE01000278.1 GCA_016875645.1 Chloroflexota bacterium | reverse complement strand
TGCTGGCAGACGTTGTAGAAGGCGCGCGGGGTGCCATCGGCGTCGCGGACCACCACGACGGGGCGGTCTCCCAGCGTGGCAGTGGCGTACGAGCCGGGAGCGGCGACGTCGGGCGAGAAGCAGGCGACCTGCCAGCTCGTCCCGAAGATGGCGTCCCGCTCGCGCTCGAAGATGGCCGGGTCGGTGTACCAGCGCGCGGGAAGGGTGTGCGGTGCGATGCCGATCGTCAGCGCCATCGTGGTCCCACTCCTCTCAACTCGAGGAGACGGTAGCCCACTGCAAACCGGCCGCGGGCCCTCCGACGCAGTCTCGAGGGCCCGCGGCCGGCCTGTTGCCGGTGGGTCTGCGATGCTACCGGTGACGCTGATAGTCGACCCAGCGCGCATTGGCAGGCGCCAGGAGCGGCACGAGGAGGTGGAGCGTGACGGCCACGAGCGCACCGAAGAAACGACTGCCGCCGCGCTGGTTCATCCACTTTGCCTGGCGGGTCCATCGGGCAATCACCCGCGTAACGGGCGGACGGCGCGGCCTGTGGCTGGCCCGGCCCGGTCGGTGGGGAACGCTGACCCTGACGACGACCGGGCGGGAGACCGGCCGCGCGCGAGCAGCGATTCTCGGCTACTAGGAGGACGGACCCAACCTGGTCACGATGGCGATGAATGGCTGGGGCGCTGCCGAACCGGCCTGGTGGCTCAACCTCCTCGCGCGACCGATCGCCGAGGTCGAGCTCAAGGGCGCCAGGCGCCGCGTGCGGGCTCGCGCGGCCGTTGGCGAGGAGCGCGAGCGCCTCTGGGCGCGCTGGCGCGAATTCGGCGACGACCCCGATTGGTACGCCCATCGCCGACCGGGACGCACCGAGGTCGTTGTGCTGGAGCCGGCGCCCGAGGTGTCCGCTTCCGCCTGATCCACCGGCGCGGGGACGCGCCGGCCCGGCCGCGGACACTGCGTCAGCGGGGCGCCATCGCGAGCCGAGGGCAGCGGGACCCCGGACCGCCCCGTCCGGCCTGCGGCGCAGCCGCGAAGCCGTCGTCGCCCGTCGTCAGCGCCGCGCGCGTTCCGCGTTCTCGCCCAACCGGATCCGGACGATCCGCGTCACGAGCTCCGACGGGATCGGCTGGCCCGCCGGGAAGCGGATCGTGCCGCTGCCGGCAAGGAACGGCTGGATCTCCGCGCCAAGCTCGTTGACCACGGCCTCGCTGGCGGGGAACAGGCTGAAGTGCGCCGTGTAGGCGTCGTATGACACGAGGAACCGGCCGCCGTGGCTGCGGAGCGCGGGCATGCCATAGGCGATGGTCTCGGTGGCCTCGGGCGCTCCGGCCGTGACCGCCGCTCGCAGCACCACCATCCCCGCTCGACGCGCATCCGGCAGTCCGGCCAGATACTCGTCGACGGTGCTCGCCTTCGCCACGCCGGCCATGGTATTCGCGGCCTGCGCGCTGCTGCTGCCGAGGTGCGGCCCAGGGGGCGCGTCGCCGAACCGGGCTATTCGCCGGTGAGGTAGTCGTACGCGATGGCGGCGAAACCCTCGCCGTAATTGGCCTCCCAGTAGTAGGCATCCCCGTATTCGAGTGGCCGCAGACCCGTGAGGTCGCCGAACGGCGACGGCTCGAAATGGACCGTGCCCCGGCCGCGGAAGGCGGTCAGGACCTCCACGTCGATCGCGGCAACGGAGCCCTCGATCAGCTGCTTGATCGCGGGCCCGGGTCGATCCGCGCGGGGGATGATCTTGAGGCGCCAGGAAGGCGCGAACGATGGCAGCTCAGCCGCGGTGATCGCCGTCTCCATGGATGAGCTGATCGTGAGGACGGGCACGCCGGCCATCGATGCGCGGCTGAGCATGGACGCCTCGGCGATCCGCACGTCGAGCTCGCTGAAGATCTTGGGCGTGCCGTAGATCTCGCGGCCGGCGGCGATGCCGCGCGGTCCGTCGTGCCAGACGTGGGAGCCATACCAGCCGGTCTGTCCGCGGAACGTGACCTTCTGCGATACGGCCGCCTCCAGGAATGCTCCGTACGCTGAGCTGAAGGGGATGCGGATGCCGGTGGCTTCACACCAGCCCTCGGGATCGGGCTCGAGCGGCTCCGGCAGCAGCCTGGCGACCTCGTTGGGGTCCGCCCGGAACAGGACCGTATGGAACTGGACGCCCCGGTACCACGCCGGCAACGGCGGGTACATCGGCGCATCGAACGGTATCGCCCATCCCTCGTCGTGCGGCAGTCCCATCGCTCACCCCTCGCTTCGAGTACGCTGCTTCATTCGCGGGTCAGTGTCGTCCACCATCGGCCGTTGCGGGGATCGATCCGGGCTGAGCGGGCGGCCACGGCGCTGCGCGCGATGATGGGCTCTGCCGGCCGTCGCTCAGGCGGGGGCGCCCATTCCGACCTGGCGTTCCGTCGGAGGGGGCGTCGCCTGGCCCGCTGGCCGGTCGTCGCTGCGCTACGGAGACCACGCACGGGATGCCGTATGCGCGGGCGACGATCGAGCTGTGGGAGAGCATCCCACCGGACTCGGCGACCACCGCGCCGGCGCGCGCGAAGAGCGGCGTCCAGGCCACGTCCGAGTACGGGACGACCAGGACCTCGCCCGGCTCGAGTCGGTCGAAGTCTGCGCCCGAGCGGATCACCCGGACCGCGCCGCGGTACGTGCCACGCGAGGTCGGCGTCCCGTGCAGTACCTCAACCGGGCCGACCGAGCGCCGTCGCGGCACGTACTCCTCGCCCACGATCAGCTCCGGCAGGTCGAGATCCGGTGCCTCCGCCAGTTCTGCGCGACGAGTGGCGAGGAGCTCGTCCACGCGCGCCGCACCGGGAGCCACCAGCGCCCGCAGTTCGTCGAGCGTCAGGAGAAAGGCGTCCTCAGCCCGTGCCAGGAGTCCGCGCGCAGCCAACCTGGCGCCCAGCTCGAGGAAGGCCGGTCGGAGCAGCCCGTAGCCGAAGATCATGTCGGACCCGACTTGCTCGCGCAGACGGCGGTAGGTCGCGGCACGGCGGAAGATGCGCCGCATCAGCGGTCGCTGGAGGATGGAGAACGAGCCCCGCACGTCGCCCCAGGCGAGCGACGAGCGCGGCGGCGATGGCGGCGTGTCCAGGATCATCCGGACGATGAGGTCCGGATCCTCACGCCAGCGCGGTGCAGTGAGGTCCAGGCCACTATCTCCCAGGTGGCCGAAGCGCTCCATGAAGGCGTCGAAACCCCTGGCGCAGCTGCTCCAGCGCGACCGCTTCGGTCGCCGGGAGATCGCGATCCCCGGGGTG
>VGPE01000277.1 GCA_016875645.1 Chloroflexota bacterium | reverse complement strand
GCGTCGGTGGCCGCCGACCACCCGTTCGTCCGCCGTGAGCTGCCGCCCGACGAGGGGAGGGCCTTCTTCGTCGAGCGGGGCCAGCCGTTCAAGGTGGAGATCCTCGACGACCTCGCGGCGCGGTCCAGTGCGTCGGGCGAGCCGATGCCGCCAACGAGCGTCTTCGAGCACGGCCCGTTCATCGACCTGTGCAAGGGACCCCACGTCGCGTCCACGGGCAAGGTGGGCCCGTTCAAGCTGCTGTCTGTGGCCGGCGCGTACTGGCGCGGCGACGAGCGCCGCCCGATGCTGCAGCGCATCTACGGCACGGTCTGGGCCAGCCAGGCGGACCTGGACACGTTCCTCTGGCGCCGCGAGGAGGCGCGCAAGCGTGACCATCGCCGCCTCGGTGTCCAACTCGACCTGTTCTCGTTCCATGACGTGTCGCCGGGTTCCGCGTTCTGGCATCCCAAGGGCCAGCGCATCTGGCGGACGCTCGAAGCGGCCGTGCGCGAGGTCCAGGCGCGGCGCGGTTACGAGGAGGTCAGCACGCCGATCCTCGTCGCCGGCAAGCTCTGGGAGCAGTCCGGTCACTGGCCGCTCTACGCCGACAACATGTTCCGGCTCGAGGTGGAGGGCCAGCCCTTCAGCCTCAAGCCGATGAACTGCCCCGAGAGCACGTTCATCTACCGCAGCCGCGTGCGCTCGTATCGCGACCTGCCGCTGCGGTACTCGGAGTTCGGCCGGCTGCACCGGAACGAGCGCTCCGGCACGCTGGCGGGCCTCACCCGCGTGCGCCACTTCATCCAGGACGACGCGCACCTGTATGTCCGACCCGATCAACTCGGCGATGAGCTCCGGGCATTGCTCGGCGAGGTCAAGGAGGTCTACGGCTGGTTCGGGCTGCAGCCCCGGTACATGTTCGGTACCAAGCCCGACAAAGCCCTGGGCGACCCGGCACTGTGGGAGAAGGCCGAGGGCCTGATCCTCGAGACTCTGCGCGAGTCCGGTGCCACGCACGGCATCAAGCCGAAGGACGGCACGTTCTACGCGCCCAAGATCGACATCTACATCGAAGACGCGCTGGGCCGTGAGTGGCAGATGGCGACGCTCCAGGTGGACCTGGTCATGCTGCCCGAGCGGTTCGACCTCACCTACGTGGACGCGGACGGCCAGGAGCGCCGCCCGATGGCGATCCACCGTGCCATCTACGGCTCACTCGAGCGGTTCATCGGCATCCTGGTGGAGCACTTCGCGGGCGCCTTCCCGCTCTGGGTGGCACCGGTGCAGGCAGTGGTCATCCCCATCGCGGACCGTCACGCCGAACCCGCCCGGGAACTGGCCGCCGTCCTCAGAAGGCACGGCCTGCGCGTCGAGGTTGACGACTCCGACAACCGGATGCAGAACAAGATCCGCCTGGCCCAGGAGCAGAAGGTGCCCTACATGCTGGTGCTGGGCGACCGCGAGGTCGAGGCCCGTACGGCGTCGCCACGCACGCGGGCAGGGGAGAAGCAGCCGGCCGAGGGTTGGGAGGCGCTCGCGGAGCGGCTGGCGATGGAAGTCCGCGAGCGAACGGTGTAGCCAGGGCCCGCTCCCGGGCAGCCCGCGTCTGACGGCGCATCGGCTGAAACCTCTGGCCTTCATTCCGTCTCGACTGGAGTGGCGGCGCCCGCGTGGGAGGCGCCGATCACTCCATCGAGGGGCCGTTTCATGACATCCCGAACAATGAATCGGGGCCGGCTGAACCCCGCGCTCGAAGTACTGGACCGCGCCCTCATCGTGACCGTCATCGTCTTCGGGCTGGTGGCAGTCCTCGCGGTCACCGCGGGCCCGGCCGACGCGCTCACTGTCAAGAGCGCGACCGTCGCCCGAATCGGGGGCGGCGCGGCGCGGCTCACCACGTATACCAACGGTGCGGGGTCGCTCTACGTGAATCTCAAGAACCTCGCCCCGGGCACCCGGAACGAGCGCCTCTGGAGCGGCACCTGCAGCAGCCTGGGCACTCGCGTCGCCATCCTGCCCGGCCTCATCGTCCCCGCGAGCGGAGCGCTGGCCCGCACGAACGTGCTCACGGCGGGCCAGGCACGCGGCCGCACGCTGCGGATCGTCCGCGGGTCGCGGGCGCTCTGCACCACGTTCGGATCGGGGTCGGCCGCATCACCGTCGCCATCGCCGTCGGGATCGGCCTCGACCAGTCCGAGCGGCTCCGCGAGCGCGAGTCCCAGTGCGTCGCCATCCGCCACGGCCAGCGGCAGCCCATCGGCGTCGGCATCCGACGACGACTGACGCGAGCCGTGGCCGGGCCGCTGCCTGGTCGGGCATGGGTCTTGTTCCTGTGCCGCGCGTGTGCCCCACGCACGACCGGACCGCCATGCCGCCCTGGCGTGCGGCACAGGCACACTGGGACCGCGCAACGCTCGGGCCCGCAACCCGCCGTTGCCTGGCGCGGCCCCTCGTGCACGAGGCAGCGAGGTGGCGGCTGGTTCGTGCGTCCCATGCACGCGCGACGCCGTCAGGTCCCGGCGGTCCGGGGTCGGGGGCGGGACGCCGCAAGAGGGTCCGCCTGCGCCCTGGCGTTCTTGCCGGGCGTCGGAAGCCCGTGCTATCCTCCGCCGGCGACTGCCCGCTCGTGTCTCTTCCGTGCACCCCACGGATTGACGGAATCAGCAACGAGGAAACGAGACATCAGCCGAGACCTGCGCGTAAACCAGATGATCCGTGTCCCACAGGTCCGGGTCGTCGACGAAGAGGGGAACCAGCGGGGCGTCATGCCCACGCACGAAGCCCTTCGGCTTGCGCAGGAACGGGGATTGGACCTCGTCGAGGTCGCCCCCATGGCGGCGCCGCCGGTCGTCCGGTTTCTCGACTTCGGGCAGTACAAGTACGAGCTCACCAAGCGCGAGAAGGAAGCCAAGCGAAAGCAGCGCTCGGTCACCTTCAAGGAGGTCCGCCTCAAGCCGAAGATCGGCTCGGGGGACTTCGACACCAAGGTCCGGCGGGCGATCGAGTTTCTTGAGGAGGGTGATCGCGTCAAAATCGCGGTGCAATTCCGCGGCCGTGAGCTGACCCATCCCGAGATCGGTCGGAACCTGTTGCTCAGGTTCGCGGATCAGGTCAAGGACCACGGTGTGGTAGAGCGGGCGCCGTTGCTCGAGGGCAAGTCGATGCACATCACGGTGGCATCGACGCACAAGCCCAAGAGTCACGACGGAGCGCCACGCGAAGAGGGGCGGCCCGAACCGGCGGCTCCGGCCGGCGGACAGGCTCCGGCCGCGCAGGCGCC
>VGPE01000276.1 GCA_016875645.1 Chloroflexota bacterium | reverse complement strand
TTGTGGAGGCCCTCCACGATCACCACCGGCTCGTCGGGCGAGGGCTGACCGGCGGCGCGGGCCTGGGCGGCGGTGCCCGTCGCGAGTGTCGTCATGGTGGCTACTCCCGGACCCGGTACTTCTCGAAGAGACGGTTGACCAGCAGTGCCTGCGGGTATGTCAACAGCAGGTACAACACGGAGACCACCGTGAACACCTCGATGCTCCGGAACGTCTCGAAGGCGATGAAGCGAGCCTCGTAGATCATCTCGTGGACGCCGATCAGGGCGGCCAGGGAGACGTCCTTGAACAGCGAGATCCAGACCGCCGCGAGGAGCGGCACCGACCGCAGGAACGCCTGCGGCAGCACGATTCGCCGGAACGACTGGCGCTCGGTCATCCCGCTCGAGACGGCGGCCTCGCGCTGACCTGGGTCGACCGACGTCAGGGCGCCCCGGAAGATCTCGCCCAGGAACGCGGAGATGTTCAGGGACAGGGCGAGCACGGCGACCCAGAACGGGTCGAGGTTCAGCCGGAACTGGACCGGCAGGGCAAAGAAAAGCAGGAAGACCCAGACCAGGATCGGGGTGGTGCGGAACAGCTCCGTGTACAGGTAGGCGATGGCACGCGCCACGCCGAATCGCGAGAGGCGCGCACCCGCGAGCACGATGGCGAACGGCAGGCTGGCGCCCATGACGACCACCGTGAGCAGGATGGTGATCGGCAATCCGCCCAGGATCTGCGGGATTCCTTCGATGGCGTAGCGGAAGTCGAACTCGATCGCCGCCAGCGCACCGGTCATGGGCGGCCGGCCTTCGACGGGAGACCCTGGCGCAGCGAAAGGCGGCCCAGCAGCCCGGCGGTGGTGGTCACCGACCGGTCGAGCCGCCAGCGGCGGTGCAGAGCGTTCCCCAGCAGCGTCAGCGGGAAGGTGAGCGCCACGTAGAGCAGCGCCGCAACGAAGAACGCCTCAGCGGGTCGGAACGTGTTCCCCTGGACGATCGCGGTGTGCCACATGATCTCCTGGACGCCCAGGACCGGCCCGATGATCGCCGAGTCCTTGACCGCCGAGACACACAGGCTGGTCATCGCGGGGATCGTCGCCCGGATCGCCTGGGGCAGAACGACGCGACGCATCGCCTGGCGCTCGGTCATGCCCGACGAGATCGCGGCCTCGCGCTGGCCGGCCGGGATGGCCAGGATCCCGGCCCGGTACGTCTCGCCGAAGTAGGCGGCGTAGGTGAGCACCAGCGTCGCGATGCCGAAGATGTAGACGTTCGGACGGACCAGGCCGAGGGCCGCCGGCAGGACGAAGTAGACCCACAGCAGCAGCGCGAAGAACGGGATGCTCTGGATCGCCGTCACGTAGCCCGTCCCGATCGCGCGCAGCGCGCGGAACCTGCTGATCCGCAGGTACGCCGACAGCAGCCCGAAGGCAGCCGACAGGACGATCGCCGCCCCGGCGACGATGAGCGTGATCCTGACACCGTTGAGCAGGAACGGCAGGCTGGAGAGTGCGGGCCCGAAGTCCACGATGGTGCCTCAGAAGGAGCGCCCGGACCGGCTGACAGCCGGTCCGGGCGCTCTCAGGTCGTGGCGCTGACGCGAGGTCAACCGCCCGGCAACACGACGTACTTCGGATCGGAGTACTTCTCGAGCTCCGCCTTGATCGTCGGCGCCATTTCCTCGTACAGCGCCTTCAGGAAATTCGTGAAGGCGGTGTCGCCCTTGGGGCTGCCCAGCGCGATTGGCGTGGGCAGGTCGGGGTTGTTGAGGCAGGTCTCGGCGTCCGGGATGACCTTGAACTGCGTGTACCGCTGCAGCCACGCGTAGACGAGCGGGTTGTCGATCGTCGCGACATCCGCCCGGCCGGCGAGGACGTCCGGGATGCCGGTATCGGCGTCACTCGCGAGCGGTCGCGACACCAGCGTCAGCTTCGGGTACTTCTTCTTGAACTCCTCGTAGAACGGGAACCCGTCGAAGGCCTGCAGCCGGACGCCGTCCTGGTCGAGATCCTCGAGCTTGTTGATCTTCGCGTTGTCCTTTAGGACCAGGTAGCAGAAGCCGCCCTTGTGCCACGGGACCATGTCGATCACTTCGAGGCGCTTGGGGTTGACGTACAGCGGGTACAGCGCAAGGTCGATGTTCCCCGCGCCGACTTCCTGCACGACGATGTCGTTGCCGACGGCCTTGACCTCAAGCGGGACGCCGATGCGCTTGGCGATCTCCTCGGCGATGACGATCGTCGCCCCGTAATACTTGTTCGTGGCCGTGTCAAGGCCGGTCCAAGGCAGGACCTGGCCGGCGCCGCCGACGAGCTTGCCCGCCGCCTTCACCCGCTTGACCGTTTCACTGTCGGCAGGCGCCTGGACGCCGGAGCTGCCACCCCCGGCCGATGGAGCCGTCGTGGCCGCCGGCGTGCTGGAGCACGCGCCGACGACGAGCATGACGGCCATGGCCGATACGAGCCAGCGCAGTCGCGGATGCTGCAAAAGCGTTCGATTCACGCGCTTCTCCCCACAGTCCCCGACCAGCCGATCCTCCTCCGGGATGGCCACGGGAGCCAGTCCATTATGCCCGGGCTGGACAGGCGCGTCCGATCGTTCGCGTCGCTCGCGAGCGAGCGTCTCGGTTGACCAATGCCAGTCCATAACGATATGGGTATCAATCGCGAGCGCGCCCCGAGGCGCAGCTACCGGAGAGGAGATCCGTCCCGATGATCCCCAAGATCGTGCCGTTCCTCTGGTTTGACGATCAGGCCGAGGAGGCCGCCAACCTCTACACGTCGCTGTTCGCGGACTCGCGGATTCTCGAGGTCAACCGCTATCCGGAGGGCGTCCCGGGCCAGGCGGCAGGCAGCGTGATGACAGTCAGCTTCGAACTGGCCGGCCAGCGCATCACCGCCCTCAACGGCGGCCCGGCTTCGGGTTCACCGAGGCCACCTCGTTCTTCGTGAACTGCGAGGACCAGGCGGAAGTCGACCGGCTGTGGGAAGCACTCATCGCGAATGGCGGGCAGGAGAGCATGTGCGGGTGGCTGAAGGACCGCTACGGCCTCTCGTGGCAGATCATCCCGGCGGCGCTGATGAGCATGCTGAGCGACCCCGACCCTGAGCGCGCGGGACGTGCGACCCAGGCGATGCTGCGGATGCGCAAGATCGACGTGGGGGCACTGCAGGCGGCCTGCGACGGGGCGCCCCTCCCGGCGTAGCGGACGCGGCGGGCTGCGCCCGCGGGCCGGCTGCCTCGGTTCAACGGTCGGGCCGTCCGGCGCGCGATGCCGCCCCGGG
>VGPE01000275.1 GCA_016875645.1 Chloroflexota bacterium | reverse complement strand
CTCGCGGCGGCGCGCCGCGAGGCCACCGCCGCCTTCGGCGACGATCGCCTCGTCCTGGAGCGCTTCGTCGCCGGGCCGCGCCACGTCGAGATCCAGGTGCTCCTGGACGCCCACGGTGCCGGCGTCCACCTCGGCGAGCGCGACTGCTCGCTGCAGCGCCGGCACCAGAAGGTGCTCGAGGAATCGCCGTCCCCCGCCCTCGCGCCGGAGTTGCGGGAGCGGATGGGCGCCGCCGCACTCCGCCTGGCAAGAGCGGTGGGGTATCGCTCGGCGGGCACCGTCGAGTTCCTGCTCGACGACGCCGGCGAATACTGGTTCCTGGAGATGAACACCCGTCTCCAGGTGGAGCACCCCGTGACGGAGCTCGTCACCGGACGCGATCTCGTGGCCGACCAGCTGCGAATCGCGGCGGGAGGATCGCTGGGGTTCGTCCAGGACGATGTCCGCTTCGTCGGGCACGCGATCGAGGTCCGCCTCTACGCCGAGGATGCCGAAGCCGGCTTCCTGCCCGCGATCGGAACGGTGGCAGTGGCACGCTGGCCGAGCGGTCCCGGGATCCGCGTCGACGCCGGAGTGACGGCCGGCGACGGGGTGAGCGGACGGTTCGACCCCCTGCTGGCGAAGATCGCGGCCCACGGTCGAGATCGCGCCGAGGCGCTGGGACGGCTCGAAGCGGCCCTCGACGAGACCGTCGTGCTCGGCGTCCTGACCAACGTGCGGTTCCTGCGCTGGGCCATTCGCCATCCGATCATCCGGGCCGGCGAGGTGCGGATCGACACGCTGGAGGCGATCTGGCAGCCGGGCGACCCGCCGCTGCCCTCACCGGCCGAATTGAGCGGCGCCGCCGCCCTGCTGGGCACCTCGATCGGGCCCTGGGGCGCCGGTTGGCGACTCAACGCGCCCCCCTCCGTCCGGCTCGACATCGAGGGCCGCGAGGTATCGACCGCCGTTGGGTCGGCGGGACCCGCGGCGCCGCACGTGGTGGTCGGCGGCAGCGCGCTCGTGCTGGACGTCGAGGGCCGGTCAACCGTGGTGCGGCTCGCCGGGCCGCCCGACGTCGACCGGGCTGCCCGGACGGCTGCCGCCCATGCCGGCGGCGCCACGGACGTGACCGCTCCGATGCCGGGCCGCGTGCTTGCGGTGCACGTTGCGGCGGGCGACCAGGTCAAGTCCGGCGACCCCATGCTGACCCTGGAGGCGATGAAGATCGAGCATGTCGTTGCGGCGCCGCGGACGGGCCGGATCGTGGAGGTGCTCGTGGCTCGCGGCGATCAGGTCGCCCGGCATCAGGCCCTGAGCCGCGTGGAGTGAGCCCGCCCGGTACCCTGTCGCGGCGGCCTGTTGACAAGGTGGAGACAAATCGGATGAGCGATCAGCGGAAAGAGCCTCGGGGCGCGATGACACCATGGCCGACGACGCGGAGGGAGCTGCTGGTGCTCCACGCCGAGGCGCGGGCGCGGCGCAATGCGGCGTTACTGGGCTCCGAGGCCTACCGACGAGCGGCACTCGAAGTCGGCGAGATCGAGATCGAGATCGCCGCGCTTGAGACCGGGGTGCCGGCTTCGAAGCGGTGACAGTCGACCGCGTCCGGATCTACGAGGTCGGTCCCCGCGACGGACTGCAGCACGAGTCGCTCCCGATCTCGACCGATGACAAAGTCGAGTTCGTCAAGCGCCTCGCCGCGGCCGGGCTGCGCGAGATCGAGACCACAAGCTTCGTCTCAGCGCGCGCGATCCCTCAACTTGCCGACGCAGACGAACTGCTCCCGCGCGTGCTCTCCGGGCAAGCGACCGGGGTGCGCCACCCCGTGCTGGTGCCGAACCTGCGCGGCTTCGAGCGTGCGAAGGCCGCCGGGGCGACGGCGCTGGCCGTATTCACCGCGGCGACCGACGCGTTCACCAGGCGCAACATCGGGATGACCGTCGCCGAATCGCTCGCAGCCTTCCGACCGGTGCTCGCGGAGGCGGCCGCGCTCGGCTGGTGGCGGCGGGCGTACGTGTCGACCGCGTTCGGTTGCCCGTTCAGCGGGTGCGTTCCGGCGGCCAAGGCCGTGGACGTCGCGGTGGCACTGCTGGACCTGGGCGCCGAAGAGGTCTGCTACGGGGACACCATCGGAGTGGGTGTTCCCTCGCAGGTGGACGCCCTGGTGGAAGCCTCGCTCGCTCGCGCGATCGCGCCGGACCGCATCGCCTTCCACTTCCACGACACCCGCGGGACCGGCCTGGCAAACGTGACCGCGGGCCTTCGCGCCGGCATCCGCGGTTTCGATGCGTCGACCGGCGGCACCGGCGGCTGCCCCTACGCGCCCGGCGCTTCCGGCAACCTCGCCACCGAGGACCTCGTCTACCTGCTCGACGGCCTCGGCTATGAGCACGGCGTCTCCCTTGCGGGCGTCCTGGACGCGGCGCGCTTCATCGCGGGCGTGCTGGGCCGGCCGCTTGCCACCAAGGTGGGACAGGCCGGCGGCTGGGACCCGGACAGCGGCGAGGCGACGGCGCGCCCCTAGCCGCCGGGCGACCACCCGACCCGCGCGCACGTCGAGCCAGACCAGACCTGGCGCGGCCGGGACCGGGCCGCCGTCGGTGATGGCGCGCGCCCACGCGGCCGACGAGGCCGGGAATCGGGTCGCGAAGAACTCCGGATAGCGCGCGATCAGGGCGCGGTTTCTGGCCGAGTCGACGACGGCCCAGCACCCGATGATCCGTGCGTCGTGAATTCCGGTGGCGGCCGCAACCTCGGCGGCTGCTGCGAGCTCGCGATCGAACCCTCGTGCGGCCGAGCCGAGGTCCGTGAACACGTTCTAGATCCCAATCACGACCATCACCCGCCGGCATGGGTCCAGGCCCACGACGTCGATCGCGTGCCGCGAGTCCGCGGGCCTGGTGTTGAGCTCCACGCGGCGGATGAAACCGGAGCCTCGGAGCAGCCGGAGGATCAGCTCCTGCCCGTCCAGATGCCCCGCGTCCGTGGGCGCTGCGTGGGGGTCCCGTGCGATGTCCAGGCGGAGCGGCCGGCCGAGCGCCAGCATGACCCGCTGCCAACCGTCGAGCGTGACGCCGCCACCATCCCCGCGCTCGATCCGGCCGACCAGTTGGCGTGAAAGGCGCGACTTGGGGACCCGCGAGCTGCGCTCATGCGTGGCGGCCGCGCCGGGTCAGTCGCGACCGTCTGGATCGGACCGCTGCGAGGTCGCCTCCGCAGGCGGCGCACATCAGCGCAACACGCAGGCGGACAGCGGCCGGGCACGGGGCGGGGCCGGGCACGGGGCTCCGCGCCGGAAGGCGCGCGGCGGCC
>VGPE01000274.1 GCA_016875645.1 Chloroflexota bacterium | reverse complement strand
GGCCACGCGGTGGGGCCAGCCGGGGGCGGCGGGGGTCTCCCCCGCGCTGGCTCGATCGGGTAGCATTGGAAAAACCCCGGAGGAGCACGCCCATGGCGAAGTATGTCTTTGTGACCGGAGGGGTGACCTCCTCGCTCGGGAAGGGCATCACGGCGGCCAGCATCGGCCGGATCCTCAAGGCGCGCGGGCTCGTCGTCTCGATCCTCAAGCTCGACCCGTACATCAACGTGGACCCCGGGACCATGTCGCCGTACCAGCACGGCGAGGTCTTCGTGACCGACGACGGCGCCGAGACGGACCTCGACCTGGGTCACTACGAGCGGTTCATCGACGAGAACCTGACCCAGCTCTCCAATGTCACCACCGGCCGCATCTACCAGGCCGTGATCGCCAAGGAGCGGCGCGGCGACTATCTCGGCGGCACGGTCCAGGTGATCCCGCACATCACCAACGAGATCAAGGAGCGGATCGGGCGCGTCGCGCGCGACGGCGAGCCCGACGTGGTGATCGTGGAGGTCGGCGGGACCGTCGGCGACATCGAGAGCCTGCCGTTCCTTGAGGCCATCCGCCAGATGCGCAAGGACGTGGGCCGGACCAACGTCCTGTACGTCCACGTGACGCTTCTGCCAGCCCTCGCCGCCACGGGTGAGCTCAAGACCAAGCCCACCCAGCACTCGGTCAAGGAGCTGCGCGGCATCGGCATCCAGCCCGACGTCATCGTCCTGCGCTCCGACCACCCCGTCAGCGACGAGGTGCGCGACAAGATCGCCCTTTTCACGGATGTCGCCCCCGAGGCGGTCATCCCGGCCGAGACCGCCGACACGATCTACGAGGTGCCCCTGCTCTTCGAGAAGTCGGGTCTCGGCGACCTGATCGTTCGCGAGCTCGGCATCGAGAAGGCGACGGCGCCCGACCTTTCCACCTGGCGGGCCATGGTCGAGCGGATCAAGCGGCCCAAGCCGGTGCTCGAGATCGCGCTGGTCGGCAAGTACATCGAGCTGCCGGACGCCTACCTCTCGGTCACCGAGGCCCTCAAGCACGCCGCCTGGGCGCACGAAGTGGACGCGAAGATCCGCTGGGTCGACTCCGAGCGCCTGACCGCCGAGAACGTCGACGAGCGCCTCGACGGGGTCGCGGCGGTGCTCGTCCCGGGCGGTTTCGGCCATCGCGGCATCGAGGGCAAGGTGCTCGCCGCGCGCTACGCTCGTGGCCGGCGGATGCCGTACCTCGGGCTCTGCCTCGGCCTCCAGTGTGCCGTGATCGAGCTGGCGCGCGATCTCCTCGCCACGAAGGACGTCAACTCGACCGAGTTCGACATGTTCACGGCGAACCCGATCGTGGACTTCATGCCCGACCAGCGGAACATGGAGGAGAAGGGCGGCACCATGCGGTTGGGGCTGTATCCGGCCCGCCTCACGCCAGGCTCCAAGGCGGCCGCGGTCTACGGCGACGAGGTCATCTACGAGCGCCACCGCCACCGCTTCGAGGTGAACAACCGCTATCGGGGGATCCTCGAGGGTGCCGGCATGCTGCTGTCCGGCCAATCCCCGGATGGCCGCCTGGTCGAGATCATCGAGCTCCGCGACCACCCATGGTTCGTTGCCAGCCAGTTCCACCCGGAGTTCCGGTCACGCCCGGAGCGGCCGCACCCGCTGTTCGACGGGTTCGTGGGCACCGCCCTGGCGCTGAAGGAAGGCCGCGTCCCCGACCTCACGGCGCGGGACGGACGCGCACCGGCGACCGAGATGGTGGGCGCCACGGAGCGATGAAGTTGAACCCCGGGCCGCCTGCGGCGCAGCGTGCGGATGGGCGAGGCTCCACCCGGGCTGCGAGGCTCGGCGCCGGGGGCCAACGGGGAAACGCCGCGTAGACTGCCTGCCTGCGCCGCGCGCGAGCACGATCCCGTCGCGTGCCGGAAGGAGCCCCACCATGAAGATCTTCCTCGACACCGCCGACATCGGAGAGATCCGAACCGCCGCCCGCTGGGGCGTCCTCGACGGGGTCACCACCAATCCGAGCCTGTACGCAAAGGTCGGCGGCTCCTACGAGGAGATCCTGCGCGAGATCTGCCGCATCACGTCGGGGCCCGTCAGCGCCGAGGTTGTGGCCGACGACGTCGAGGGCATGCTTCGCGAGGGCCGGGCGTTCGCCAAGCTGGCCCGGAACATCATGGTCAAGGTCCCGATGAGCGAACTCGGTCTCGAGGCGATCTCGCGTTTCGCCGAAGAGGGCATCCGGACCAACTGCACGCTCATCTTCACGTCCAACCAGGGCCTGCTGGCGGCAAAGGCCGGCGCGACGCTGATCTCGCCGTTCGTCGGCCGGCTCGACGACATCAACCAGGACGGCATGATCGTGATCCGCGAACTGGCCGAGATGTTCGCAATCCACGACATCGATGCCCAGGTCCTGGCGGCCTCGATCCGGCATCCGCAGCACGTCACCCAGGCTGCGCTGGCCGGCGCGCACATCTCGACGATCCCGTTCAAGGTGCTCGGGCAGATGGTCCACCACCCGCTCACCGACAAGGGCATCGCGACGTTCAAGGCCGACTGGGAGAAGGCCCGCGCGGCCGCCGCGAAGGCCGCCGCCGAGACCCCCGCGGCTGCCGGATCCGCCGCGACCACAACCGCCGCCAGGGCCGATGGCGACGGCTCCTCCGGGCGCACCGGCCCGCGTGCGAACGGCGTGAAGCCCGCCAGGCACGGCAGCGGGTCGGGCTCAACCAAGCGCCGCCGCTGACACCCCCGCTAGGCCGGCGAGGGGTCCCGCCCGAACTCCTCGTCATCCTCGCCGCGATCTCCGTCCAGGGTGGTGGCGGCGTCGCCGCCCAGCTGATTCAGCGCCACTCGCCCCTGGCCGTCGTCGCGCTGCGCACGGCGTTCAGCGCCGCGATCCTGCTCGTCCTGCGCCCGCCGCGCCGGGCCGCGGGATCCGAGGCGTGGCGGCTGGCAATCCTGCTCGGCCTGGTCATGGCCGCGATGAACACCCTGTTCTACCTGTCCATCTCGCGCATCCCACTGGGTGTCGCGGTCACCCTCGAGTTCTCCGGCCCGCTCCTCGTCGCGGTCGCCGGGTCGCGCCGCCCGCGCGACTTCGTCTGGGTCGCGCTCGCCGCGGTCGGCATCTACCTGCTGGCCGGCGCGCGACTCACGGCCGACGATGCGCTCGGCGTGGCGGCGGCACTGGCAGCCGGTGCCTGCTGGGCCGCCTTCATCGTCGTGGGCGGGCGCCTCGCCCGCGCGTGGCCGGACGGCCGCGGGCTCACGGTGTCGCTCCTCACGGGGACGGCTGTCGTCGTGCCCCTCGCCCTCG
>VGPE01000273.1 GCA_016875645.1 Chloroflexota bacterium | reverse complement strand
CGGCTGCCTCATCGCCGCCGGCACCACCTCCGGCCGGCGGGCTGACCCCGTCGCCTCCGCCACCGGCCGTCGCGACGGCCGAGCAGGTCGCCCGGGACACCGCGACCCAGGTTGCGGGGCGCACCCGGGAGTGGTGGGGCCGCCTCGATCCGCAGGGCAAGCGGCCGACCGTCATCGTCGCCGCCGTGCTGGCCGCGATCGTGCTGGGCACCCAGGTGGTCAACGGCATCATCCCGGTGCCGGGCCAGGGCCCGACCGGAGGCGGTCCTTCGATCCCCGGCGGCGGCCCGACGAACCCCGGCGGCGGCCCGACAGTGGGCGCGCGCCCGCTCGACGTCGGCATGGGGGTGCGCGTCTTCGTCCTGTCCGGCTGGCAGCAGCTGGAGGCCGGGGGTGCGCTGACGGGCATCCGGCTCCAGAAGGGCAGCGTCGTCATGGACGTCCGCGTGACCGAGTTCGGCGGCGACCACACCGCGCTCCTCGCCGCGTATGTCAACCAGATCCTCCAGCCCGACGCCCAGAACGTCAACGTCGGCACCGTCACCGTCGTCCCCGTCAACGGGCGGACGGCGGCGCGGGCGTCCTATCTCGGGCTGTTCAACGGCGTCACCGGCGCCGTCGAGGGCGAGCTCACGACGTTCGTCTTCCCCAACGGCGTCGGCGTCATCGTCGATGCCTGGGGCGCGCAGGGCACGTTGGCGAGCGGGCTCGGTGATGTGCACACCATGATCGACACGATCGAGGTGCGGTGATGTCCGTACAGCCGTCCGCGACACCCACGGCCGGGCCCGCAGCGGCGCGCGTCGAGGTGCCCGACTGGGGCAACCAGACATCCGTCTTCCAGACGCGTCAGCCGGCGTTCTGGCTGCTCGCGTTCCTCCTCGTCGTCACCGGGGTCATCTGGCTCGGTCGTGAGCTCGAGCTGCTTCAGGCCGCCCCGACCGCGTGGCTGCTCTCGATCGGCCTGCTGGCGCTGTACGCGATCCCCGTCTTCGCCGCCGTCTATTTCCTCGACCTGTTCGAGCGCGAGCCGCTGTCGCTGGTGGCCGCGGCGCTCATCTGGGGTGGCGTGGTCTCGATCGCACTGGCCGGTCCGACCAACACGGCCTGGCTGCAGATCCTCCAGAAGACGATGGGCCCCCAGTTCGCGGCCGAGTGGGGGCCGGCGCTGGTCGGCCCGGCGGTGGAGGAGACCCTCAAGTTCATCGGCATCATCACGATCTGGCTGATCGCACGCTCCGAGATCGACGACATCTTCGACGGCTTCGTCTACGGCGCGATGATCGGCCTCGGCTTCACCGTCGTCGAGGATGTCCACTACTTCATCCGGTTCGCGGCCCAGGGCGGCAGCGAGATCGGCCCGGTCCTGTACGGCTACTTCATCCGCGTCATCGCGGGCG
Organism: Chloroflexota bacterium; assembly: GCA_016875645.1. Lineage (GTDB taxonomy): Bacteria > Chloroflexota > Limnocylindria > Limnocylindrales > CSP1-4 > VGPE01. The sequence continues at coordinate 1,919 of VGPE01000273.1, read as the reverse complement.
GCCTGTACACCCACGTCCTGTTCACCGGCATCGCCGGCATGGGCTTCGCGTATTACCTGACCCGGCTCGACCAGCCCCGCGACCGGCGGCTCATGTTCGCCATCGGCGGGTTCGCGCTGGCCGTGTTCGCGCATTTCTTCTGGAACTCGCCGATGCTCGGGTTCCTTCTGGGCAACGATCCGGGGCCCATCAACTGGCTTCTGTACGCAACGGTCAAGGGCCTGCCGTTCTTCGTCTTCCTCGTCCTCATGGCCCGGCTTGCCCACCGTCGCGAGACGCGCTGGTTCGAGGCCGCGGTCTCGCAGCACATCGGCGGCGACGCGCTCACCCCGGAGGATGTGAAGACGCTGAGTGACATCCGGAGCCGTCGTCGAGCCCGCAAGGAGATGGGACGGCGTAAGGGACCCGAGGGCGAACGGCTGGCGGGACGGCTGCAGAGTGCCCAGCTGAGCCTGGCGATGATGGCGACGCGGACGGGCACCACCGTCGACGACGTCGACCGCCAGGTGGACATCATCAGCGGCATCAGGGCCGACATCGCGAAGCTGCCGGACGTGTCCGCGGCCGTGGTGCCGGCGGCTGCGGTGCCGGCGGCCGCCGTTCCTCCCGCGCCCGCTCCTCCCGCCTGGGCCCCGACCCACCTCGCGCCACCCGACGGACTCCAGTCGTGGGATCAGCCCGACGCATCGCGGCCGATGACGCTCCTGGCGGCGGGCCTTCCGCTGGTGGTGGTGCAGCGGGTCGGCGATTGGGCCCAGGTGCGGGCCGTCAATGGCTGGACCGGCTGGGTCGACGGCCGGCGATTGGTGGCGACAACCTAGGCCGCCGCTGGGGCGGCCGCGGGGCGCAGGCATCCCTAGACTGGTCGCATGGAACGGTCCGGCCTCATCCGCCATCTCGCCAGCGCCCGCATCGTCGCGGTGTCAGGCGGCGAGCTGGAGATCCGCGCCGACGTGGTGGTCGCCGAGGAGCCGCTGGAGATCCGCGCGGCCGGCCCGGAGCAGGAGCCCGTGGCGATAGCGATCACCATGCGCACCCCGGGCGACGAGGACGAGCTCGCGATCGGATTCCTCCGCACCGAGGGCCTGATCGACGGCCGCGACGTGGTGAAGGCCGAGGCCGGCGACCCGGCGCGCATGTCCGCCCCGGACGACACGATCACCGTCCGGCTCAACCGGCCGTTTGACGCCTCGACGGTTGCCGAGCGGCACTTCGTGGCGACGGCGTCGTGCGGGATCTGCGGCAAGGCATCCATCGACGAGGTCGCCGTGCGCGCCGACCCCATCCCGCCCGGCGTCCCTGTGGTCTCCCCGGCGGTGCTGCTGGCGCTGCCGGACCGCCTTCGCACGGCCCAGAGCGCCTTCGAATCGACCGGCGGCCTCCATGCGGCCGGCCTCTTCACGCCGGCCGGCGAGCTGATCGCGCTGCGGGAGGACGTGGGACGCCACAACGCGCTCGACAAGCTGGTGGGCTCGCAGGTGATCGCGCGCCGGCTGCCGCTCAACGACCGGATCCTGGTGGTGAGCGGCCGGGTCTCGTTCGAGATCGTCCAGAAGGCCGCCGTGGCGGGCATCCCGATCGTGGCGGCGGTGTCGGCGCCCTCGTCCCTGGCGATCGACGCCGCGGAGCGCCTCGGCGTGACGCTGGTCGGGTTCCTGCGCGGCGAACGCTTCAACATCTACAGCCACGACGCGCGGGTGGACCTGGGCGCGCTGCGCGGCTGAGGACGGGAAGTTCCGACTGTATCGAACGGCGGGTGCGTCGGGGGCGTATCGGGGCGTCTCGGTGGGCCCGGAACGGCCGCATAGCCATGGGATTGCCATGGGATTGCCGACCCAGTCGGAATGTCACTGCCGCCAGGCACGCCCGGATGGGCTCCCGCTCGACTGATTCGGAATTCTGCCGGCGGCGCGGCGGCC
>VGPE01000272.1 GCA_016875645.1 Chloroflexota bacterium | reverse complement strand
GTAGGCAAAGACGGCGGCCTCGTCGTCGCCGTAGCGGCGCTCCAGCGCGTAGATGGCGGACAGGCGGTCCTCGAGGCGACGCAGCTCGGCCGGAGCATGGTCGACCGAGTCGAGCAGCAGGCGCGATTCGAGGGCAACGTCCTCCAGCTCGGCATCCAGCCCCGCCAGGCGCTCCGAAAGCGGCCCGAACCGCAGGTCCAGCCGCTCCAGCTGCCGAAGCGCACGCAGCGCCTGCGCCACCGCGTCCCGGGCGCCGCGCGGCTCTCCGGCGATGGCCTCGAGGAGCTCACCACCCGCGCGGCCGATCGCCTCGCCATGCTGGGCGGCTTCGAGCGTGGCCCGGATCTCGTCGGCCTCGCCGACTCGCAGGCCGGCCGCTGCGATTTCGGCGACCTCGTGATCGTGGATCGCCAACTGGCGCGCGATCTCACGCGGATCCATCGTCAGCGCCCGCAGCTCCGCCCGGTTCACTCGCCAGCGCTCCACGGCATCCGCCATGGCCGCGCGCTCCGCCCCAAGCCCGCCGAATGCGTCGAGCAGGTCGCGCTGCCGCCGCTCGTCGAGGAGTCGCTGCTGTTCGTGCTGGCCGTGGATCTCGACCAGGGGCCCCGCGACCTCTACCAGGCGCGCCGCGGTGACGGTCTGGTCGTCGATCCGGGCGGTGGATCGGCCGCCCGCAGTCACCTCTCGGACACAGATCAGTGGCTCCGGCGCACGATCGAACAGCGCCTCCACCCTGGCCTGGTCGGCGCCGTGGCGGACCAGCCCCGAATCGGCCCGGGCGCCCAGCGCGAGGCCGAGCGCGTCGATGATCAGGCTCTTGCCGGCACCCGTCTCCCCGGTCAGCACGTTCAGCCCGGGTGCGAACTTCAGGCGCAGCCGCTCGATCAGCGCGAGGTCGCCGACCGTCAGTTCGATCAGGTGGCCGGCTTCGCCGCCATTGCGACCCATCACCGTGTCCGCGCCGTCAGCGGATTGCTCACGCACGATCAGGTGCTCGCACTGGGCCTTCTGATCGTCGCCTTGCGCGGGGCTCGCCCGAGCGGCGAGGCGGACGCCTGCTCACTGGTCACACCGGGAGGAGCTGGACCTTGTGGCGCAGCAGGTCCCAGAAGGGCAGCGCGCCGTAGGGCTCCACGAAGCGGATCGGGCGCGGCAGCTCGCTCACCGCGACGACGTCACCGACCTGGAGGACGCGATCCTCGCGGCCGTCGATGCTCACCAGCGCCTCGGTCGCGTCGATGACGCGGCATCGGACCGTGTGGCGCGGGCTGACCACGACCGAGCGGATCGCCGACAGGTAGCCGGCGATCGGGGTGACGATCAGGTTGCGGGCCACGGGATCGAGGATCGGGCCGCCCGCCGAGAAGGAGTAGCCTGTCGAGCCGGTCGGGGTGGAGACCACGAGGCCGTCCGCGATGAACGTGGCGAGGTGCGAATCGCCGATGTTGACGTCCAGGCGGCACACGCGAGCCAGCGTGCCGCGCGCGACGACGACGTCATTGAGGGCAATGTACTCCTCGGTCCCCTGCTCCCGCCCGCCCGGGTGCACGACCGCCCGGGCGGCCATCCGTTCCTCGATGCCGAACGCCCCCTCGGCCAGCTGGCCCAGCACCGCCTCGAGCTGGTTGGCCTCGGCCTTCGAGAGGAACCCGATCTTGCCCAGGTTGACGCCCAGCAGCGGCACGTCCACTGCCGCCACCGCGCGGAACGCCCGCAGGAACGTGCCGTCACCGCCGAGTACCACGAGCACATCGGTTGTCGGCAGCTCCGCGACGAGTCGATCGAAATCCCCGGCCGCATGGGCCCAGTGGTCCACGCCGCGCATCCGGCACCAACCGGCCGCGCGCTCGCGCAACTCGATGGCCGCCTCGTTGGTCGGGTTGTAGGCGAGACCGAACCGCTGTGGCTTCACGACGACGTCAGCTCCTCGATCCGGCGCGTCCACCCGTCGGGCAGGACGGGTTCCGGCCCGCCCGGCACGGGGGGCAGCGGTGGCCGCTCCGTCTGATCGGGAACGATGGCATGCAACAGGAACTCGCGATTGCCCGCCGGGCCCAGCAGCGGCGAGGCGGTGAGCCCGGCCGGCCGAATCCCGAGTCGCAGCGCTGTCGCAACCGCATGTCGCAGCACATCCGCGTGCACGGCCGGGTCGCGCACCACACCGCGTTTGGTCCGGCCGCGACCAGCCTCGAACTGCGGCTTGACGAGGGCGACAACGTCACCGCCGCCGGTCTCGAAGCAGGACACAATCGGCCCGAGAACCAGATCCAGCGAGATGAATGACACGTCGATCACCGCGAGGTGGACGCACTCCCCGAGCAACTCGGGCGTGAGCGCCCGGGCATTGGTCCGCTCGTGCGCGACGACCCGCGGATCCTGCCGCACGCGTTCGGCCAGCTGGCCACGACCGACATCGACGGCGTGCACCCGCATCGCGCCCCGCTGGAGCAGCACGTCGGTGAACCCTCCGGTCGAAGCGCCGACGTCCACGCAGACCCGGCCAGCCGGGTCGATGCCGAAGTCGTCCAGCGCGGCCGCCAGCTTATGCCCGCCACGCGAGACGTACGGTTCGGGCGCGACCACCTCGAGCGCCGTCTCGGCCGGCAGCAGGTCGCCCGGCTTTCGGTCCGTCCGCGCAGCGTCGCCGACCCCGACCCGGACCCGTCCGCTGAGGAGCAGCGCCTGGGCGCGGCTGCGGTTGGGGACCAGGCCGCGCTCCACGAGCAGCTGATCGAGCCGCTGTCGTCTGGGCGCCGTCACCGCCCTATCGTGGCATACGCCGCTTACCGCGCGCGTATCGCCATCACATCGGCAGGTCAGTTGCCCTCGGCCAGGCCCCGGATCCCGGTCGGCTCGAGGCGGAGCGCCGCCAGCGTCTCGCGGATCTGCGCCGCGATGCCGTCGGGATCGAGGCGCAGCAGGCGCCGCAGGCTCTCCACCGAACCGTGGTCCACGAAACGATCCGGCGGGATGCCGACGATCCGCACGGCGAGCTCGCGGTACACCGGATCCACCAGGCGCGCTTCCTCGATGATCTCGAGCACGCCGCTGCCGAAGCCGCCGGTGGCAACGCTCTCCTCGAGCGTCACGACGAGCCTCGTGCCGCGGGCCTCCTCGAGGATCAGCTGGCGATCGATCGGCTTGGCGAAGCGGGCATTGATCACTCCGACGGACCAGCCATCGCCCTCGAGGCGATCCGCAGCGGCGAGCGCGCGCTGCACGATCGGACCGAAGCCGACCAGCAGCAGATCGCGCCCCTCGCGCAGGACCTCACCGCGACCGATCGGGATCGGCGCAGGCTCGACAGCCGGCACCTGGAACCCGGCATCA
>VGPE01000271.1 GCA_016875645.1 Chloroflexota bacterium | reverse complement strand
TGCCGCCACGAGGCGGTCCCGCGCAGGACGACGGCGCCGAGCAGGACGAGGAGGACTCCCCCCGCGCTCACGGAAAGCGCGAGGCTGATCGAGCTGGCGAGCGCGCCGACCGCGACCTGCCCCAGCGCGGCGAACCCCCCGGTCGCGTTGGTGCTGTTGAAGATGCTGATCACCCGGCCGCGCAGCCGGTCGGGAGCGCGCACCTGGATCTGAACGAAGCCGATCCCGCCGAACAGCACCTGGCTGGCGTGCATGAGCGCGAGCGAGAGCATCGCTCCCGGCAGCGCGGTCTGCGCGGCGAGGAGCACCACCGCGCAGCCCCAGCCGACGGTGACCACGACGAAGAGGCGGGCCGGGTCGGCGGGGCGGATCGTCGCGAGCGTGATCGAGCCCGCGAGGGCGCCGAGGCCGCCTGCCGCGAGCAGCCAGGAGAGCTCGAGCGCGCCCAGCCCCAGGGTCTGGTATGCGATCGCCGGCACCATCGCGTTCACCGGGCGCACCAGGAACGCCGCCAGCAGCGACACGCCGACGATCAGCCGGAGCGCCGCATCCTGCCGGATGAACGCGAGGCCTTCCCCGAGCGCGCGGAGCGGGCCGGGGTGGCGCGCCGGCGGTGGATCGGGGAGCGGTCGCATCGCCAGCAGCAGGGCGACGGCGGCCACGTAGCCGAGGGCGTTGGCGGCCATCAGTCCACCCACGTCGAACGGGACGATCAGCAGGCCCCCGATCAGCGGTCCGGCCAGCGCCGCGACATGGAGCGTCGACTGGTTCAGGCCCACCGCGCTCATCAGGTCACGCTGCGGCACCAGCTGCGGCGTGATGGCCTGCCGCGTGGGATTGTCGAGGCTCAGATCGAAGGAGCTCAGCACCGAGAGGAGCATCAGCATCCACAGCGTGATCAAGTTCGAGATGGTGAGGGCGGCGAGGACCGCCGCGATCACCGCCGCGGCCGAGCGCGTGACCATGAGCAGCTTCCGCCGGTTCATGCGGTCGGACAGCACGCCCCCGTAGAGCACGAAGACCACGGACGGCGCGCCGCGCGCGAGGCCGATCAGTCCCAGGTAGAACGGCGCGAGGTGCGGCACGCCTTCCCGCACCGCCAGTTGAATGACGAGCCAACCGATCCCGAGCGACTGCATCGCGCTGCCTGCCCCCGAGATCGTGAGCCCGAGCCACAGCAGCCTGAAGTCGCGGTGGCGAAGTGACGCGAAGGTGGTGAACCGGCCTGCGGCGGCAGGTCGGTCGATCATCGGCCTAGCCCGCGCAGGGGGGCGCCGTCACTTCCTGCCCGGACGGCGCGTCTTGGCCCGGCTCGTGCCCAGCCCCTTCAAGACCGCGGCCAGCTTCGCCAGCTGGGCGTCGATCTTTGCGAAGATCTCGTCGGCATAGGCGAGGCTGGCGCTGGTCGGAGCCGCGTCGGCCCTCGAGTTACGGAAGACCAGGCCGCCGAGCTTCGCGTTCAGGCGCACCGGGTGAATGGTGGTCTCCTGGATCGAGCGCCGAATGCGCGGCTGCATCAGCTCGCCCTCGATCGCGTCGAGCGCCCGCTTGGCCGCGGCGGCGCCGCTGCCGCCCGGCTGCGTGGCGCCCGCGAGACCGGCGCGGGTGCGCCGGATGGTGTTCACCGCCTCGTGCACCTCGGTGAGCTTGTCCCGAACCCGCATGAGAAAGGCGAACTGCGCCTGGAGCTCCGCGTCGGTGGCACCGGTGCGGGGATCGGCGCGCAGCTCGAACTCCTGCGTGTGGTCCACGCCGTCCACCGTCAAGCGGACCCGGTAGCGCCCGGGGGGTGCCGGCGGGCCCTCCAGCGGGGTGAGCGACTGCGGCATCGCGGCGTTGGTCGCGTCGTCGACGATCCTCGCCGCCTCTGGATAGCGCGTGTCCCAGACATAGCGGTTGAGCCCGGCGCTCGCGGGCAGCGGCGAGCCGCCGCGATCCGCGCGGGCGCTGCTGAACGTGCGGATGACGCGGCCGCGGGCGTCGAGGAACGCCAGACGCACCTCGCCGGAGGGCGGCCGCGGGAGGTAGTAGCTCACCGCGACGCCGTCGGGCGGGTTCTGGCCGCCGTTGAGCAGGATCTCGCGCGGCCGCCCGTCCGGTCCGGGCTCGACGACATAGGTCAGGATCGTGGTGCCGTAGCTGATGTAGTTCTTGCCCGGCGGTGGCAGCGCCCCGGTGCCGGCATGGCGGCCACTGCGGAAGCGCACGGTGGTCGGCGGGGCGAACAGGTGCGCGCCGCCCCGGGTGTGCCGCAGGAAGCTCTGACGCAGCGGGGTGAGGTCGTCGAGGATCCAGAAGCCCCGGCCGTGGGTGGCCAGGACGAGGTCGTCGTCCTTCACCGTGAGGTCGTGGACCGGGACGACGGGCAGCCCCGCGCGAAGGCGCCGCCACCGCCCGCCGTCGTCGAAGCTGACGTACACGCCGGTCTCCGTCCCCGCGAACAGCAGCCCCCGGCAGCGCGGGTCCTCGCGCAGGACTCGCGTGAAGTCGCCGGCGGGGATCCCCGCGGTGATGCGCTTCCACGTCCGGCCGCCGTCCTGCGTCTTGAAGAGCAGCGGGCGGTCGTCGTCGAGCATGTAGCGCGTCGCCGCCACGTAGCAGACCTTGGCGTCGTGCGCCGACGGATCGATCGTGCTCACCAGCGTTTCCGCCGGCAGAGAGGGCGGCGTGACGTTCCGCCAGCTGGCGCCGCCATCCGCCGATACGTGCACCAGCCCGTCGTCCGAGCCGGCCCAGAGCAGATTCGCCTGCACGGGCGACTCGGCGAAGGCGGAGATCGTGCCGAAGTACTCCGAGCCGCAGTTGTCGAGCGTGAGCGGGCCGCCCGACGCCTGCTGCCGCTTGCGATTGTTGCGCGTCAGGTCGGGGCTGATGCGCTTCCAGTTCGTTCCTTCGTCGTCGGTGCGGAACAGGCAGTTCCCGGCGACGTAGAGGGTGCCTGAGTCGTGCGGCGAGAGCACGATCGGGAACGACCAGCGGAAGCGGTACCTGAGATCGCGCGGCGCCCAGCCCCAGGCGGCGTCGGGCCACGGATCGATGTTCCGGGACTGCCCGGTGCGCCGGTCGTGCCGGGTGAGCACGCCCATGATGAAGCCCGCGTACGCGATGTCCGGATCGTCCCGGCGCACCGCGATGAAGCCGCTCTCGCCGCCGCCCACTTCGTACGCCTCGCTCGGCGTGATCGCCGAGAGGCTCGAGCGGCTGGGCAGGCTGATCGTCTGCCGGTCCTGCTGCGCGCCGTAGACGCGGTACGGGATGCGGGTGTCGGTGGTCACGTGGTAGAGCTCGGCCGTCGGCTGGTTCTCCTCGGACGACCAGGTTGCCCCGCCGTCGAATGACACCGTGGCCCCGCCGTCGTTGCCCTCGACCATCCGGGCGGGCTCGC
>VGPE01000270.1 GCA_016875645.1 Chloroflexota bacterium | reverse complement strand
GCGGCCGGCGGCAGCGCCCTGGCCGCGGCACGGGCGGCTGCGGCGCGCTCCCGGGCGTCCTGCGCGGCGATCTCCTCTGCCGCAGCGAGGGCAGCCGCTTCTTCGGCCTCGGCGGGGAGCATCGCCTCGTGCGCTTCGGCTTCTGCTACAAGCCGCAGAGCCTCGGCGGCTTCGTCGGCCATTCGTGCGTCTTCGGCCGCCCTGATCGCTGCGATCCGGGCAACTTCGGCGGCTTCCTCGGCAGCTCGCGCTTCCATCTCGGCCGCGTGCGCCTCCGCCTCGGCCGCCATTGCGGCCGCCCGGACCGCATCGGCAGCGGCGGACTCCGGCACGTCGATCGGCGACATGGCAGCCACGGAAGGAGCTGGCGCCGCAGCGGCTGCCTGCTCCACGAGAAGCGCACCACCGCCCGCGCCTGCCTCGGCCAGGGGTGCCAGAGGCGCCGCGCCGAGACCGGGCTCCATGACGGGCCGCGCCGCTGGCTCGTACGCCGCACCCGTGGCGCTGGCTGCCGGAACGGTCGCAGGGCGTCCAACGCGCGCCCGAGACGCGAGGATCGCGCGAACGGTCCGGCCCGTATACATCGCCCGCAGCGCGAACAGCCCGAAGCAGGTGATGGCGATGGCCAGTGCCAGCACCTGGGCCGCCCGGAACGGTCCGAAGATCTCCGGATCCCGCCAGATGAACGCCGCCTCGACCCGCGCGATTGCCCAGAGGCTGATCCCCGCGAAGAAGACACGGCCGTCGTGGTCGCGGAATCGGCCCATGCGCGGCAGGTAGACGATCAGCCCCAGTACCAGCAGCGACAGGACCGCCTCATAGAGCTGCGATGGGTGGGCTGGCGTCGCCGGATCAAGTGAGCCCCACGGGCCCGCGCCCTGGTAGGCAGTCGCCCAGTCGACGGTCGACGCGGCGCCCTGACCGCTGCCACCGAGGACACCGACGAACTTGCCCAAGGTCAGGCCCAGGAGCGTCGGCACGGTGGCGATGTGGAGCCAGCGTCCGGCGGGCGCTCCCAGCCCCGCGGCGACCGCATACCCCGCCATCAAGCCGAACACCACGGCGAGGCTGAGCTCGAGGCTGCCCTGGGTGGGGTCGAACCAGGCGTCGAGGTGCTCGCTGTAGAAGTCCCAATGGATGAGGATGTAGCCCAGTCGACCGCCCAGCACGGCGGCCGGTACCACTGCGAGCAGGATGTAGATCAAGTCGTCGCGGCGCAGATGCCACGCGCCGCGCTCCCGGCCACCCATCTCCGGGTAGGCCTGGTTGACCGCGGGCGTGCGGCCGGCGATCACCGCAGCCAGCCCCACGCAGACCACGATGATGAACGCGAGGGCAAGCGTCTCCCACCGCACGGCGATGTCGCCGAGGCGGAACGCTGGGTCGAAGCTGAACTCGATCACGGCCGGGATCACTGGGGCAGAGTGTATCGGCCCGTTTTGCCACGAAGGGCGCCGGACGTGCGTGTCCTGCCACCCGCGGCCGGGTGGGCAACGGATCTCGCCCCGCGGGTGGTCGCGGGTGGGCGCCGTGCGCTACCTGGGCAGCTTCTCCACCAGTTCGCGGACCGACGCGGCCGACGAGTCAAACGCCGACTGCTCATCAGCCGTCAGCGAGATCTCGATGATCCGCTCCATCCCCGCGGCGCCGAGCACCACCGGGACGCCGACGAACAGGCCATCGGTCCGGTACTCGCCGTTCAGAAATGCCGCGCAGGGCAGCACCCGCTTGCGGTCGAGCAGGATCGATTCGACCATCTCGAACGTGGACGCGGCGGGGGCGTAGTACGCCGAGCCCGTCTTGAGCAGCCCCACGATTTCCGCACCGCCGTTGCGGGTGCGGGTGACCAGCGCCTCCACTCGCTCGGGGGACATCAGCTCCGTGATCGGGATCCCCGCGACCGTGGAGTACCGGGGCAGCGGCACCATCGTGTCCCCGTGGCCACCGAGGACGAAGGCGTGGGTGTCTGCGACGGAGACGCCCAACTCCCAGGCGATGAAGGTCCGGAAGCGCGCCGAGTCGAGCACCCCCGCCATGCCGATCACCCGCTCGCGGGGGAAGCCCGATGCCTCCATGGCCACGTGACACATCGCGTCAAGCGGGTTGGTGACCACCACGATGATCGCGTTCGGGGACTGGGCGGCGGACGCCTGCACCACAGCGCGCACGATGCCCGCGTTCTTGGCCAGCAGGTCGTCGCGGCTCATGCCCGGCTGGCGGGCCAGGCCCGAGGTGACCACGATCACGTCGGAGCCGGCCGTGTCGGCGTAGTCATTCGTGCCGCTGATGCGGGCATCGTGGCCGACGACCGGCGCGGCCTGCGCGAGGTCCAGGCCCTTGCCCTGCGGCAGCCCCTCCACGATGTCCACCAGCACCACGTCCGCGAGGCCGGCCTCGGCGATGCGCTGGGCCGTCGTGGCTCCGACGTTCCCGGCGCCGATGACGGTGACCTTGTTCCTGCCCATGCCGAATGCGCCTCCTGACCTCTGTGGACGCGACGAATTCTAGAGCGGGGCGGGCCCCGCCGCCCCCGGCTCCGGCAGCGCAGGCGTGGCCGTGCGCGCGACTTCATCCCTCGCCGACCCTCACCGCGGCGCCCTCGGCCTGTGGCCGGACCCCGGCAGATCGTCCCCAGTGCTGCTACGCCAGCGTGGGCCCCGATTCGCGTCAGCCATCACTGCCCACGATGGTAGGCGGCCTGGGCGTGCGTTCCGGGCGGCCATCGGCGACATCCCACGCACGAATCGGTGCGCTGGGCCGCCGATCTCACGTGCCACGGCTGTCTACCATCGCACACAGTGATGAGTGACAGGAACGTCGGCGACCGGGTCGCGGACACGGCCGGCACGCGCTACACCTCGCGCCTGCGACTCGTGCCCATCGGCCCGGAGAACGCGCGCGATCTCTGGCTCGTCCACAGCGACGATGCGGTGTGGTCGTGGTACGAGACCGAGCCCCCGACGTTCGAGGAGGTCGAGGGATGGGCGGCGACGCGGGGTGACGCGTGGCGCTACCAGGGTGTCCACAAATGGATCACCTACGACCGTGTGAGCGGCGAGGTCGTCGGTCGCGGCGGACTCTCGCGCGCGCCGGTGGACGATGCCTGGGGACAGCTCTACGCGTACCTCCCCCACGAGCCATGGGTGCGCGTGGCGCATCCGTCATCGCGCCCGTTTGTCGCGCACGCGAACTGGCTGGAGCTCGGTTGGGCACTGCGGGGCAAGTTCCGAGGCCGGGGCTACGCGACCGAGATCGGCCGCGCCGGCCTCGAGTACGCGTTTGACGTCCTCGCCCTCGGGGCGGTCGTCTCGATCGCGATCCGGCACAATCTCGCGTCGCGCGCGGTCATGGAGCGACTGGGCATGCGCTCAGTTGGCGAGATCCGGACACGCGGCCTGGTCGAAGGCCTGGACGCCGTCCA
>VGPE01000269.1 GCA_016875645.1 Chloroflexota bacterium | reverse complement strand
TACCGAGTGACCGGGAGGCGGTGGCACCCAGGCGCAGGTGACCGGGAGGCGGTGGCATCTGGCCCTCTGGGCGCTTCCCGCGGTCGATCGGCGCAGCGATCGACGCACCCGCCGGGCGATCTGCGCCCGGAACCGCTTGTTCCAACGCCCCTGGCGCTGGTGACCTCGACACGGGCGGTCTCGGTTTCGATGCTCTGCGCCTAGCCGTGTGTCAAGCGCTCTGGGCGCTGGCGAACGGGTCAAGCCGACCGCGGGGCACTCCTGCGATGACCTCCCGGCGCTTCACCCGAGCTCTGGTTCGCCCTCCCGCTCGACGTCCGCCCGCTCGACGTCCGGCCTGACGTCCGGCCCGATGTCCGCCGGCGCCCGCTGGCCCACGCGCCCGGCGACGCGTGCCGCGACATCCGGATCGAAGCCGTTGCGGGCCAGCAGGGCATACGCCCATTGCCTTCGCGCGCGATCGTCCGCAAGCCGCTCCAGCGACCGCGACCGTCGCGCCAGCAGCCGCCCGGCAGCGACCTCGTCGGGCGAGACCGGGTCATCGTCGCCGGCCGAGGCCCTCGCGGATTCCCGTCGGTCGTCGAGCGCGCCGGTCACGGTGTCGGCGTCCACGCCCTTGCGCCGCAGCTCCACCCTGAGCGCCCGCTCGCCGCGTGGCCTCGTCCGATCGCGGCTCCCGAGCCAGTTTCGCGCGAAGGCTTCGTCATCGAGGAAGCCGAGTTCGATCAGCCGTTCGAGCGCACCCTCGATCAGCGACGGCGGCCAGGCCGCGCGAACCAGGCGCCTTCGCAGATCGGCGACCGTCCGCGGTGCGGCCTCGAGCAGCCGGACCGCCGCTGCCAGCACCGCCTTCGGGTCTGTCTCGGCAGCGTGTGTGGCGAGCCGTGCGGCGCGCCGATCGCGGGTGCCAGCGCCGGCTCGTCTCGGCCCGACCCGCTCGTTCGAGTCAGTCACCGCCGCCCGCAGCGGGCAACGCCGCCATCGGCCGCATCACCAGGGCCGAGGGACCCGGTCAGCTGGCCCGGGCGCAAGGCGCCGGCCAGCGACCGATGAGAGCGCACCCAAGGTGCGTGCGTGAGGGCGCGCAGGCGGCAACGCGGCGAGGGGGCCGCATCAGCCGTTCGCCTATTCGGCTTCTTCGATGCCTTCGACAGGGAGTGCCACCTCGTTGATCTTGGAGCGGATCAGCCGGTCGATTTCGGCGCTGATCGGCGCGTTGCTGCGCAGGAATTCCTTGGACGCCTCGCGACCCTGGCCGAGCCGCGTCTCGGCGAAGGTGAACCAGGCGCCGGTCTTGGTGACGACGTCCATCGCGACGCCCACGTCCAGCAGGCCGCCCTCGCGGGAGATCCCCTCGCCGTACATGACGTCGAACTCGGCGACGCGGAACGGCGGTGCGACCTTGTTCTTCACGACCTTGACGCGGACGCGGTTGCCGACCGATTCGGTCCCCGTCTTGATCGTCTCGACCCGCCGGATCTCCAGCCGGACGCTGGCGTAGAACTTGAGCGCGCGACCGCCGGGCGTGGTCTCCGGATTCCCGAACATGACGCCGATCTTCTCGCGCAATTGGTTGGTGAAGACCAGCGCGGTGTTGGAGCGGCTCACGGCACCCGTCAGCTTGCGCAGGGCCTGGCTCATCAACCGCGCCTGGATGCCGACGAACGAATCGCCCATCTCGCCTTCGATTTCGGCGCGCGGCACGAGGGCCGCCACCGAGTCGACGACGACACAGTCGATGCCGCCCGAGCGGATCAGCGTCTCGGTGATCTCGAGCGCCTGCTCGCCCGTGTCGGGCTGGCTGACAAGGAGCTCGTCGACGTTGACGCCGCAGGAACGCGCATAGCCCGGGTCGAGGGCGTGCTCCACGTCGATGAACGCGACCACGCCGCCCTTGCGCTGCGCCTCGGCGAGGACATGCTGGCAGAGGGTGGTCTTGCCCGACGACTCGGGCCCGAAGATCTCGGTGATGCGGCCGCGTGGAATGCCCCCGACGCCCAGCGCCAGATCGAGCGCGATCGAGCCCGTCGGGATGACATCGACCGCCTGCCGCTCGGCTGAACCGAGCTTCATGATCGAGCCGCGGCCGAACTGCTTCTCGATCGCGAGGATCGCCGCATCGACGGCACGCCCACGCTCCGCCGTGGCCCGCTCTCCGTTCCGGGCGTCGAGCCCGCGTTCGCCGGTGATCGCCATCTCCGTCCTCGCTCCTGTGACTTCTTTCGATCGATCGAGGCGGCTGTCGTTCCCAACGAGCAACCACGGTCCCTGCGCTGCGACCCGGCCGTCCGAGCCGGCCGCCCTGCTCAGCCCTCGTCCGAGGCGTCCTCGCGGCGCGGTTTGCGCTTGGGCTTGACGACCTCGACATTGGTCGGAGGCTCCATCAGCGGCTGGAGCTTCTGCTTGGCCGACTTGTCCATCGGCTTCTTCTTGGCTTCCTTGCCCGGCCGATGTTGGGATGCCATCTGCGTGCCCTCCACGACTGGGATCAGAATAGAGAGCGCGGCTTCACGCCGACTGCTCGCTGACTTCACTGTCGATTATCTCGGACGCTGGCCGGAAGCGGCCTGCTCGCGCGCGCAATTCGGGCAGGTCGGCCACGAACGACCCCCTGGCGATCGACGCTCGCACCTGGGCCATGAAATCAAGGACGAATGTCAGGTTGTGTGACGTGGCCAGGCGGAAGGCCAGCAGCTCATCGGCCCGGAACAGGTGTGCGAGGTAGGCGCGGGAGAAGGAACGGCACGCGAGGCAGGGGCAGCCCTCCTGCACGGGCCGCGGATCGTCCAGGAAGCGCGCGTTGCGGATGTTGAGCCGGTCACCCGGCACCCAGAACTGGCCGTTGCGGGCCACGCGTGCGGGCAGGACCGAATCGAAGAGGTCGACCCCGCGGTGCACCGCATCGAGCAGGTCCAGCGGCGACCCCAGTCCCATGAGGTAGCGCGGCCGCGGGTCGCCGGCCAACAGCGGCACCGCCACGTCGAGGGCGGCCGCCCGCTGCTCGGGCGTCTCGTCGCCGGCCAGGCCGCCGATGTTGAGGCCATCGAACGGCAGCGAGCGGATGGACTCCGTGGAGGCGGCGCGCAGATCGGGTTCGAGACCGCCCTGGATCACGCCGAACAGCGCCTGATCGGATCGGGTGTGGGCTGCCAGTGACCGCTCGGCCCAGCGGTGGGTTCGGGACGTTGCGTCCATCACGACGGCTCGCGGTGAGGACGGCGGGACGGGCTGATCGAACGCCACGGCCACATCTGAGCCGAGCGCCTCCTGGACCGCCATGGCGTGCTCAGGCGTGAAGCGATGGAGCGACCCGTCGAGGTGGGAGCGGAACGTCACCCCGTCATCGTCGACGACGCGCAGGTCGCCCAGGGAGACCACCTGGTAGCCGCCGGAATCGGTGAGGATCGGTCGGTCCCAGGACATGAACCGGTGCAGCCCGC
>VGPE01000268.1 GCA_016875645.1 Chloroflexota bacterium | reverse complement strand
GGAGCGGCTCGGCGTAGCGGCTGGTGCCGGCGGGCATTCCGCGGCCACCGCCGAATCGCTCGCGATCGAGTGCCGCGGCGTAGCCGGCGCCTCGGCCGCGGCCTCCCATCTGGCCGCGCCCGCCCTGCTGACCGCCCCGTCCGCGACGGCGCTCGGCGAGCAGGTATTCCGGAATCTCGGGCTCCTCTTTGTCGTCGGGCAGCGGCTCGATGTCCGCGGCTGCTGCCGGGCGCGCCGTCGGGACGCCAAGCTGCGAGTCCCAGATGGAGCCGAAGGGGGTTGGCCGCTGGCCGCGTGGGCCAGGGACCGGCTCCTCGTCCTCGTAGGGCAGGCGCGCCCGTTCAACCGGTTCGCGCTGCTCCTGCGGTTCTCGTGGAGCCTCGCCACCCATCGGCGACCCGTCCTCGGCGCGCCCTCGGCCGCGTCCTCGGCCGCGGCCGCCCCGCCGACGGCGCCGTCGCATCTCGCCCTCGACGCCTTCGCCGACGCCCTCGCCGGCCATGGGGGAGGGCACAGCCTCTGCGGGCTCACCCTGGTCCTCGAAGGCCGCGGCCGCCTCAACCGTTCCCGCCGCGGCCGCCAGGCCGCGCCGGACGCGGGACAGCTTCTCGCCGGGCAGGACTGTGATGGGGCCTGCACCCGGCCCGTTCCGATCGCCGCCGCGGGCATCGCTCCTGCCCGCCGTCACGACTTCGCGCGCATCGGTCTCAGCGACCCGGCCGCGACCGCGACCTCGACCACGGGACAATCGGCCGCCGCCGGCGCCCTCCGTCTGCTTGTCGGGCACCTCGGTCATCGACACGTCGAACTCGTCATCGGCGACGCGCCGGCCCGACCGACCGGAGCGCTCGACCTTGGCCAGCTGCGTGATGTCGGAGAACAGATCGGCGGCCTCGATGAGGTCGGAACTGGTGTTGCCGCGGAAGCTGATGACCTCCACGCGGACGCCCATCTCCTGCACGGCCCGGATTGCCGGCGCAAAGTCGCCGTCGCCGCTGATGATGATCGCGACATCGAGGTTGCGCGCCGTCTTCATCAGGTCGACCACGAGCTCGATGTCGAGGTTGGCCTTGACCTTGCCGTCGCCGTACTTGCGGATGTCCTTGCTCACGACCCTGTAGCCGTGACGCGTGAGAAACGAGTGGAAGTTGCGCTGGTTCTCGTTCTCCGGGTCAAGCCCTGTGTACGCATAGGCGCGCACGAAATCGCGGCCGGCGGTGGCGGCTTTGAGCAGCGTCACGTAGTCGATATCCACGCCAGCTGCCTTGGCGGCATAGAAGATGTTCGCGACGTCCACGAAGACCGCGACGTTCTTGCCCACAGTCACTCCTAATCGGTTGATCGGCACCTCGGCGGCTTCGCGTGTGCGCGCCCTGCCGGATGCCCGTTCAGATCTCGGGCGGGTTAGCGTTCCTGTTGGTCACCTGCCGGTCGCGGCACGCACGGCAACGACGGGTCGTTCCAGTCGGGGACCGGCCACGACGAAGCCGAGGCGATCCCAGCGGTCTCGTTCCGCCGCATCCGTCGGGAGGGCGGCCTCCACCACGGCGCAGCCCTTGTTCCGGGCGGACCGCAGCAGCTCCTCGATGAGGGCGGTGCCGATGCGCTCAGCGTCGCGCCGGTCGTCGACCGCAAGCAGGTCCACCATCCCCACGTAGCCGCCCGCGCGAACTGACGGACGGAGCGCGAGGATCGCCCCGCCCACCACCTCGCGGGCTTCCTCGGCAACGAGGACGCTCGCCTGGGGCAGGTAGACCAATTGCCGCAGAAGATCGGCGGAGACCATGGGGCCCGAGCCGCCGTCGGGCGGCAGCGACTCACGCCAGAGGGCAACGAGTCGATCGATGTCCGTGATTCGGGCCGCCCGGATCAGGTAATCCACGCTGACGGGTCTGTACCTCGAACGGGTTGGGGATCAGCCATTCCGGATCGAGTGGCTGCCCCGCTGCCGGCAGAGCCGAGGAGCCCGGACCGGACGGATCGGACCGCACGTGGACCGGAACCCACGGCCGGCACAGATCGATCACCCCGGTCGAGCACGCGATTGGACCCGATCGGATCGTCCGACATCCTGCCGCGCGAAGCGGTGTGTCCCGGGTCGATCCGGGGCTTCCACCGGAGACTTCGCCGCTGGCTTCCGGCGGGCAGATGGCCCGTCGGCGTCGCCGGTCGATCAGTCTTGCAATCGGCTCGCCACTGCCTAATATACGGCATCGCTTTGGTGGCCACCTGCGGACCGCCTGCGGTCGGAACAGGATCGTCACGTCGCCTCTCGCGGACTTCCGCGCCGGAACTCCCTCTTGCGCCGGCTGGCGATCGCTTCTGTTCGGACCATGGTACCTCGGGATCGCGTAGGCGCGAGGTCAATCGAGCCGGGCCATGTCCGAGGCACCCCGGCCGGTCGTCAGGCTGACGCGAGTCGGGAGCCGCGGCGCCGGCATGCGCGCCCGCATCGCCGTGGCCGGCCTGGCCGGAACTGCGACGGCCGACCAGGGCCCGGGCCGACGTCCAGCGGATGCGGTCAGCGCCGCGTCGCGTGCGTGAGGCCGGGGCTCACTGGTTGAAGACGTTCCCGTCCGCCACGCCGTACTTCTCGAGGATCGCGATGTAGGCGCCGTCGCGGACCATGGTGCCGAGCGCGCGCTGCACCTGGGCCTTGAGCTCCGGCTTCTCCTTGGGCACCGCGATGCCCTGCTTGGCGACACCCAGAGAGAGACCCGACAGCTCGAACGAGTCAGGATGCTGGGCGACGTAGAAGCCGGCGACCGGCGAATCTGCGAAGTACGCCGAAACCTGGCCGCTCTGGAGCGCCAGCAGCGCGTCGCTGTCCTTCTGGTAGGTCTGGACGTCGATCGCGTCCAGGCCGGCCGATTCGCAGGCCGCGGAGAGACCCTTCTTCTCGTAGGCGCCCGTGCCCTGCAGATAGTCCACCTCGACCGTGCCCGTCTGAGCGGCGATCGACTTGCCGCACAGGTCTTCCTGGGTGTGGATGTTCTCCGGATTGCCGGTCGCGACCACGAACGACTGGCCGGCCTGGAAGTAGGTGATGAAGTCCACCTGCTCCTTGCGCTCGGCGGTGATGGTCATCGTCGACATGATGATGTCGCACTTGCCCGCGTTGACCGCGGCGAGGATTGTTTCTGAGATCGAGTTCACGATCACAGCCTCGAGCCCGAGGCGCGCCGCGATCTCCGTCCCGAGGTCGACGTCGGCGCCGGTCGGCACACCCGAGTCATCAAAGAACCGCATCGGCTGATAGGGCAGGTCCGAGCAGATCAGCAATCGGTCCGGAAAGATCAGCTGGTCCGGCGACACGCTCAGGATCGGGGCGCGCGTGGGCTCCTCGGACGCGGTGGGCGCGACGCTGGCCGGGGTCGAAGCCACCGCCGACGGTCGGCTGGACGCGCCGCTTGAGGCCGATGGACTTGTGCTCGAGGACCCGCACGCCCCGGCACCGAGCACCGCGACCAGCCCGAGTGCG
>VGPE01000267.1 GCA_016875645.1 Chloroflexota bacterium | reverse complement strand
TTCCTTGCGCGAAAAAGCGGCCGCCAGTGCATTGGCGCGAAGGTGCGCGCGCGGCTCCGCGGGATCGAGCCTGGAGAGCAGATCTTTCACCCTCGACCAGGTCTGGTAGCGCGCGTGCGAGGCGTGAAGGGTTTCAGAAAAATTCGGCGGCGTTGCGACATCCCGGTAGACCTCCGCTGCCTGGCCGGCGATGGCCGCGTTCAGGCGCCCGACCGCGCCGTTCTCGAACAGGTGGACGATGGCCGCCTCGCGCGCCCCGGGTCGCAGTTGCGCCAGAGCGTCGGCGACCACCCGGGAGAACTCCCCCGTGGCCAACGAAGCCGAACCGACGGCGAGCCGGAAGCGTTCCACGGGGTCGGCCGCGCAAAGGATCGCCTTGAGCGGGTCGCCGGGGCTGATGTTGGCGAATCGCCACGCGTCGCGGTGGGCGGCGAGGAGCTTCACCTCGGGCACCGGAATGCCCTGCGCCCGCTGCGGCAATGCGTTCCTGATAGCCAGCAGCGCCGCGTCGGAGGGCGTGATTGCAGGGTCGAGCGCGAGCGCGCCGGCGTTCACCGCCAGCACCGAGCGAAACAGCATGCCCGCCCGGCGCGGGCTGAGTGCGATGCCGGCCTGGGCAAGCAGCGCAACGAGCGTGCGCACGTAGGCGGCCACGCCCTCGGCCAGTTCGAGGCGGATCAGCGGGAGGCTCGCCCGTGTGCGCGCGAGCACGTCCGCCAGGCACTGCGCGTCGGCCGGGGCGACCGGCGTGTCCTCCGCCCGGATGATCGCCAGCTGCTCATCCTCGGTCAGCCCTGCCCACGCAGGCATCTCGACCACGAAGGCGAAGCGATCGGCGAGCGCGGCATCGAGGGGCTCGGAGCCGAGGTAGCCGTTGTCGTCGTCCTCGGTCGAGGGCGGGTTCATCGCCGCCCAGCGGTAGCGCAGCGTTTCGAGCGCGATGCCTTGCACCTTGCGCTCGTGGATGATGGGAAAGAGCTTGTTCTGGATGTCGGGCCGGCAGCGGCTGATCTCGTCGAAGATCACCGCGCCCGCGCCCCATACCGCGGCCGGCGTCCTGACGTACTCCAGGCGCCCGTCCCTGCCCGGCAAGGGAAAACCGACAAGGTCGTCGAAGTTGAGCAGGCTCGCGTTGTAGTGCCGGAACTCCAGCGCGAGCGCCGTGGCGACGCGGGTGAGGAGCAGGCTCTTGGCGGTGCCGTGCGGCCCGATCAGGAGCAGCGGTTCCTCGGTCGCCAGCGCCGCCACGAGGACCGGTGCGATACCTTCGAGCCCCTGCAACCCCAGCCGCTTGAACGGGTTGGCGAGCGCCGTCGAAGGCGACTCCGCAACCCGTGCCTTGGCCTCGTCGGCGAGCACGACAACACTTGCTTTGGTGGCCCTAGCCATGGGTCACCCCCTGCATTGCAACGGAGCCCCGGTGGCCGGACCAAACTTGAACCAACATGATGCATCTCCTCTTTAGCAGTTCGCCGGGATGGCGGGGCCTGCAATTCGGATGAAATCGCCCCGGCCCGTGAGGTGGGCCAAACCCTGCGATCAAGAGAGCACTGTCAATGCTCGCAATGCGCCGCCCTCGCGATCCATGACAGGATCAAGTGGCGGCCTTTGCTCGTCGGCACTCAGTTCGGCCGGTGCCCCGCCTCCTTTGCCGAATCCGCCTCGCGCTGTGCCTCGGCGGCCTCGGCAAGGTTTCCAAGGTGCGCGCCGAGCCTGCGCACGACGTCGCCGGCCGCCCGGGGGCCCCAGTGAAACGCGACCACCGCGAGCTTCCACGCCACCACTTCGGTGAAGACCCCCACCGCGTTGTGCTCCTGCGCGTCGGCGAGTAGCGCGTTCATCACCTCCACGTAGCGGCGCTCCAGTTCGCCGTCCGGCACCGCCCTGGTTTCCTTCGCTTCGCCCGCAGGCGCCGGCGCCGATTGCGATGGCCGGGCCTCAGCGTCCGCCTGGACAGGCGCCAGCACTTTCTCGAGAAAGTCCTTGAAGTCGTTCATGGTGCTTCCTTTCGCCCCCGGTTGGTTCACCGTCGGGCAGGCCCCAGGGGGATCAGGGGCCGCCAACGCTTTAGCGGAATTTGTTAGTCGCCCGCAAGCTGATGCTCAAATCGGCGACACGCACATTATGCGCAGCACGGTGGCTCATCAAATGAGCCTTCCTCGCCGCGCATCGAGAAAATGAAAGAACTCAACTTGACTCCCAGTCACGATGGCAACTCTTCGAATCAGTCCGGCACCACCGCTTCCCAGGGAAGGTCCAGATCGCTGCGCCCGAAGTGGCCATACGCGGCCGTGTCGAAGTAGATCGGGCGTGAAAGCGTCAGTCGCTCCAGGATGGCCTGGGGTCGGAGGCTGAACTCGGACCGCAGCGCGGCCGCAATGTCGCGCGCTTCCATCTGCCCCGTGCCGTAGGTCTCGACCGCGAAGCTCACGGGGTCCGGCTCTCCGATCGCGTAGGCCACTTGCACCAGCGCTCGCTTGGCCCATCCTCGCGCGACCACCTGCTTGGCCAGAAACCGAGCCATGTAGGCGGCCGAGCGATCCACCTTCGACGGGTCTTTCCCCGAGAATGCGCCCCCGCCGTGCGGGGCGGCGCCCCCGTAGGTGTCCACGATGATCTTCCGCCCGGTCAATCCAGTGTCGCCCTTGGGCCCGCCCGTGACGAAGCGCCCCGTCGGGTTGATCAACTCCCGGTAATTCGGGCTGCGCAGCGAACTGGGAACGACAGGACCGATGATCCGCTCGCTCACCAGTTCGCGAAGAGCCTCCGTGTCGATGTCGGCAGCGTGCTGTGTCGAGAGCACGACGGCCTCTATGGATACCGGCTCGCCGTCCTCGTAGCGAAAGGTCACCTGCGACTTGGCGTCCGGTTCGAGCCATTGGAAAAGGCCGCTCTTTCGCACCAGCGCCTGCTGCCGCACCAGGCGGTGGGCATAGGCGATGGGAGCGGGCATGAGTTCAGGCGTCTCGTCGCACGCGTAGCCGAACATCAGACCCTGGTCCCCGGCGCCGAGGAGCCCGTCGCTTCGGTCCACGCCCCTATTGATGTCCGCGGACTGGCCGTTGAAGCGAACCTGAATCTCGCAGGCATCGGGGTCTATGCCGGTTTCGGCGCTCCTGTAGCCGGCCCCGCGCAGCACCTCGCGAACCAGACCGGCGGCTTCCGCCTGCACCGCCTCGAAAGCGCCGCGGCGGCCGGTCTTGAACTCGCCGGCAACGATGACGCACTGGTCCGCCAGCATCGTTTCGCAGGCCACGCGCGCGTTCTCGTCCTTTTGCAGAAAAGCGTCGAGAATGCGGTCCGAGATTCGGTCGGCAAGCTTGTCGGGATGGCCCTCGGAAACGGATTCCGAGGAGAACAAGCCGTTGCGGATAGACATGGTCAATCTCCTGTTTAGCCGCATTCGACAAATTGTCGGGGGCGGCAATCTGGATCAAATCCCCCCAGCCCGTTAGGCGGGCCAGTCCTTCAAGTCATCGCAGCAATATCAGT
>VGPE01000266.1 GCA_016875645.1 Chloroflexota bacterium | reverse complement strand
CCGCCCTGGCCACCCGCACCCCGCCTGCCCGCGCGCTGCCCGGCACCGGCGAGTCCCATCGTCATGTGCTCGTGGCGATCGTCCTCAACAAGCCCGGCGTCCTCAACCGCGTGGCCAGCCTCATGCGCGCGCGCAACTTCAACATCGAGTCGCTCGCGGTCAGCCACACCGACCAGCCCGATGTGAGCCGGATGACGATCACCCTCCGTGGCGATGACGTGGCCGTGGAGCAGGTGACCAAGCAGCTGTACCGGCTCATCGACGTGCTCAAGGTGCAGGACGTCACGGCAGACCCCACGATCGAGCATGAACTGGTGCTCATCAAGGTCCGCGCCACTGACCGCAGCCGGATGGAGATCATCAAGGTCGCTGAGCTGTACAAGGCGCGCGTGGTCGACCTCGCGGCCGATTCGCTGATCGTGGAGGGGGCCGGCACCGAAGCCGAAGTCGATGCCCTGGTCGCGCTCCTGCGTGAGTTCGGCATCAAGGAGCTCGTTCGCACGGGGACCGTCGTGATGACGCGCGGCTCCGGGTCCATCGAGGAAGCCGTCAAGCGATAACGCGGCGCGGCCCCAGATCGCCGCCGGAGGGAGAGAGTCTCGTGCCTGCTCGGATGTACTACGACAACGACGCGCCGATGTCGGCGCTCGCCGGCCAGACCGTCGCGATCATCGGCTACGGCAGCCAGGGCCACGCCCATGCCCTGAACCTGCATGAGTCGGGTGTCCGTGTGATCGTGGGCCTGGCGCCCGGGAGCAAGAGCCGAGCCCTTGCCGAGGAGGCCGGACTCGAGGTCGCCGATGTGGCCGAGGCGGTCCGGCGGGCCGACGTGATCATGATCGCGGTGCCCGATACCGCGGCCAAGGCCGTCTACGACGCCGAGATCGCACCGAACCTCGCGCCCGGCAAGTTGCTGCTCTTCGCGCACGGCTTCAACATCCACTTCGGGCGGATCGATCCCCCTCAGGGCATCGACGTGGGCATGGTCGCCCCCAAGGGCCCGGGCCACCTCGTCCGCAGCGTCTACCAGTCGGGCGGCGGCGTGCCCGCCCTGTTCGCCGTGCATCGGGACGCCAGCGGCACGGCTCGTGCCCGGGTCCTTGCCTACGCGAATGCGCTCGGCAACACGCGCGCGGGCGTCCTCGAGACGACGTTCGCCGAGGAGACCGAGACCGACCTGTTCGGCGAACAGTCGGTCCTCTGCGGTGGTACCAGTGCCCTCGTCAAGATGTCGTTCGAGACGCTGGTGGAGGCCGGCTACCAGCCGGAGCTCGCCTACTTCGAGACGATGCACGAGCTCAAGCTGATCGTGGACCTCATGTACCGCGGGGGCCTCAACTTCATGCGCTTCAGCGTGAGCGACACGGCCGAGTACGGCGACTACGTGTCCGGGCCGCGGATCATCGACGAGCACGTCCGAACGACGATGCGCCAGGTGCTCAAGGAGATCCAGGACGGCACGTTCGCCCGCAACTGGATTGCCGAGAACGACTCCGGGCGCCACCAGTTCAACCGGATGCGCGAGGCGGACCGGACCCACCAGATCGAGATCGTGGGGGCGGAGCTGCGCTCCCAGATGGCGTTCCTGAACCCGGTCACGGTGCGTGCCGGCCAGGCGCAGGCCGCGGCCGAGACGAGGACGCCCGCGGCCGCCTCGGCGGGTCCGCGCGGACTGGGCGAGGAAGGCCGATGAGCTCGCTCGATGCCACGCCCGGCGCCGCTCGACGCCCGGGCGTGCCCGGCGGAACGGTCCGCATCTTCGACACCACCCTTCGCGACGGCGAGCAGGCGCCGGGCGCGGGCCTCACCGCGGCGGAGAAGCTCGAGGTGGCGCGCCAGCTGATGCGCCTCAAGGTCGACGTGATCGAGGCCGGCTTCCCGGCCGCCTCGCCGGGCGACTTCGAGGCCGTCCAGCGCATCGCCCGCGAGACGAAGGGCGGCATCGCCGTCGCGGCGCTCGCCCGCTGCCGTGACGGTGACCCACAGCGCGCGGTGGAGGCGATCCGGGTCGCTGAGCGACCGCATCTGCATGTCTTCATCGCCACGAGCGATATCCACCTCAAGCACAAGCTCAAGATGGATCGCGAAGGGGCATTGGCCGAGGCCGTGCGCTGGGTCCGCTACGGGCGCGAAGCGCTCGGCACCGACGCCGAGATCGAGTTCAGCGCCGAGGACGCGAGCCGGACCGACCTGGACTACCTGCTCAGGGTCTACGAGGCCGTCGTTGACGCCGGCGCCTCCACGGTCAACATCCCTGACACCGTGGGCTACGCCATTCCGTCCGAGTTCGGGTCCCTCGTCGGCCGCGTCGTCGATCTCGTCGGCCGCGACGCCACGATTAGCGTGCACTGCCACAACGACCTGGGCCTCGCCACGGCGAACACGCTGGCCGCGGTCCAGGCCGGGGCGCGGCAAGTCGAGGTGACGATCAACGGCCTCGGCGAACGCGCCGGCAACGCCAGCCTCGAAGAAGTCGTGATGGCGCTGCGGACCCGTCCCACGCAGTTCCCGGACCTCGCGAGCCACGTCCAGACCGAGCAGATCACCGCCGCCAGCCGCCTGGTCAGCTACCTGACTGGCTTTGCCGTCCAGCCCAACAAGTCGATCGTGGGCGCCAACGCCTTCGCGCACGAGTCCGGCATCCACCAGGACGGCATGCTCAAGAACCCCCTCACCTACGAGATCATGACGCCCCAATCGGTCGGGCTGTCTGGCAGCCAGCTCACGATCGGCAAGCTGTCGGGACGGCGCGGCCTCCAGGGCAAGCTGAAGGAGCTTGGCCACGAGGTGGAGGGGGAGGCCCTCGACCAGCTCTACCGCGAGGCCATCGCCCTGGCCGACGCCAAGAAGGAGGTCACCGACGCGGATCTGCTCGCGTTGGTCGAGCAGCGCACGTCACAGGTGCCCGAAAGCGTCACCCTGGAGGGCTGGAGCGTGACGAGCAGTCATGGCGGACAGGCCACCGGCACGGTGCGTCTTCTTGCTGCCGGCGAGGAACGATCGACCGAATCGACCGGCAATGGACCCGTGAACGCCCTGTTCACGGCCGTCGATCGTGCGATCGAGCCCGTGCTGGGCTGGCACGCCGTTCTGACCGAGTACGAGATCAAGGCCGTGTCGGGTGGCGAAGACGCCCAGGGCCAGGTCCTGGTGCGCTGCCGGCGCTCCACCGACCAGGGCCCGGGCGCGCTCGTGGTCAGCGGTCATGGCCTGTCAACCAACATCATCGAAGCGTCGCTGGAGGCATACCTGGTGGCGGTGAACAAGCTTCACGGCGCCCAGATCGAGACGGTCCAGGGCGCGTTCGTCGCGCCGTCCGCATCGGAGAAGCTGCCGTGAGCGAGGCCACCACGTACCGGGTTGTTGCCATCGGGGGCGACGGGGTCGGACCCGACGTCGTCGGCGCCGGCCAGCGCGTCCTCGATGCGACCGGCGAGCGGTTCGGCTACCGGATCGAGTGGGACGAGCGCCTTGTCGGCGGCGTCTCCATCGACGCCTACGGCGTGCCCATCCGCGACGAGGACGTCGCAGTGTGCCAGGCCGCGGACGCGGTGTTCCTCGGCGCCT
>VGPE01000265.1 GCA_016875645.1 Chloroflexota bacterium | reverse complement strand
CGCGCACCCCCGCGGCGCGGCCCGCGGCGAGGACGGCCGGCTGCCGGTTATCCCGGTGAAGGGCGAGGACCGCGCCAAGATCGACGGCGGGCTCGCGGACATCCTCGCTTACCACGCGGCGATGACGATGGCGGACGCGGCCAGTGAGCCGGTCCGAGCCGGCCCGTCGGCGGCGTCCTGGTGAGGCGGGTGATGGCGATGACTCCCTCCTCCCCCGCCCTCCTCGAGCGCCTCGGCGCGGAGATGGACGGCCGCGCGCCCGAGTACGCGCTCTGGCAGGACTACTACGACGGCCGCCACCAGCCGCCGGTCGCCCTGCTCGCGGCGACGTCGGGCTACCGGAGCGAGTACGCCCGCTGGCTGTCGGGCTTCTCCGACAACTTCTGCCGGCTCGTCGTCCAGGCGGTCGACGAGCGCCTGACGGTCACCGGGTTCCGCGTGGACGGGAAGGCCGGCGACCGCAAGGCGTGGGGCTACTGGCAGGACAACCAGCTCGACGCCTGGCACCTGCGGGCCCACCGCGAGGCGCTCGTGAAGAGCTGGTGCCCGGTGACGGTCGATGCCGCACCCGACGGGTCGCCGCGGATCCGCGCCCACCAGGCCGACCAGTTCGCGATCGCCTGGGACGACGATGACGCGCTCACCCGCGCCGCGGCGATGCGCCGCTGGGCCACCCCCGACGGGCGGCGCCTCGCCACCCTCTACTTCGCCGACCGGGTCGAGAAGTACGAGGCAGGACCCGACGGACGGTCCTGGGCGCGCCGCGCTACGCCGGGCGAGCCCTGGCCCCTGCCCCACGCGCTGGGCGTCGTGCCGGTCGTCCCGCTCGTGAACGACCCCGACCTCTACAACCGCGGCCAGAGCGAGATCGCGGCGATGCTCCCGATGCAGAACGCGCTGAACCTGCTGATGAGCGACATGCTCGTCTCGGCCGAGTACACGGCCTACCCGCAGCGCTGGGTCACTGGCTTGGAGATCCCGGTCGACCCCGACACCGGCCGGCCGATCCAGCCGTTCAAGCTCGCCTACGACAGGATGCTCATGGCGCGCGATCCGAACGTGAAGTTCGGCCAGCTCGACGCCGCCGACCTGCAGCCCTACATCCGCGCGGTCGAGGCGTGCATCCAGCACATCGCCTCGACCACCCGGACGCCTCCCCACTACCTGCTCGGCCAGTCGGGCGCCTTCCCTTCGGGCGAGTCCTTGAAGGCGACCGAGACGGGGCTCGTCGCCAAGGTCCGCCGGCGGCAGGGCGACTTCGGCGAGTCCTGGGAGGAGTGCATCGGCCTCGCGTTCGCCGCGGCCGGCGATACGAAGCGCGCGGGGATCGAGGACAAGGAGGCGGTCTGGAAGGACCCCGAGGTCCGCACCGAGGCCGAGCACGTCGACGCCCTCCTCAAGCTCAAGGCACTCGGCGTCCCGGTCGAGCAGCTCTGGGAGGACGCCGGCTACAGCCCCCAACTCATCGCCAAGTGGACGGCCGCGGCGGCCGAGGACGCGGCCGATGCGACCGAGCCGGGCAACGCCGCTGCGACCGACGACGCGGTGCCGCCGCCCGCTGCCGGCGAGGCCGAAGCCCCCTGCTCGTGCTGTGCTCGCGGCGGCGCGGCAGGCGACTGCTGCACGGCGGGCGGAGCCGGCGACTGCCCCGACACCTGCACGGGCAGCGACTGCTGCCCGGATTGCCCCACCGACGACTAGGAGGATCCACCGACCATGCCGGCTGCCACCGAGTCCGCGGGCGTGACGCCCGTCGAGGCGAGCGCGACGCCCGCCCAGAGCGACGATCAGACCACCCCGACCGCCCTGTCGGCCGAGCCCGTGACGGGCGAGGGCGACGGCCTCAAGCGGGCGCTGGACGCGGAGCGGGCGCAGCGGCGCGAGCTCGAGAAGGCCCTTCGGGCCGAGCGCGCCCAGCGCGAAGCGCTCGAGACCTCGGCGCTCTCCGACCACGAGAAGGCGATCGCCCAGGCCCGGAAGGACGCCGCGGCGGACGCCACGACGAAGGCGCACGCGATGGTGCGCCGCGCCGAGGTCCGCCGAGCCCTCCAGGCGTCGGGTGTCACCGCCGATGCGCTCGACCTCGCGGCCGGCGCACCCGAGTTCACGGCGCTCGCCGTGGACGACGACGGGTCGGTCACCGACCTCGATCGCGCGGTCGAGGGGTTTCGCAAGGCCCACCCGTCGCTCTTCGCGGCGGCGCGGGTAACGGCAGGCAACTTCGACGGGGGCTCCGGCGGCGCGCCGGCGGCCCAGTCGTGGTCCCGCGACCAGATCGGCGCGATGAGCCAGGCGGAGTTCGAGAAGAACGAGGCCGAGATCATGCGCGCGATGCGCGAGGGCCGGATCAGGGACTGACCAGAGCCGGCACATCGCCGGCACCGCCTCCGACCTGAGACCCCGGTGAGGGTCGGGACGGCGGATCTCCCCACCGGGAGGAGACCTAGATCGTGGCGAACATCACCCGCTCGCTCGCCGACACCTCGGGCTTCATCCCGCAGGCGTGGGCACGCCGGGCCCTCACCATCCTGCGGAGCAACATGGTCCTCGCGCAGTTCGTGCGCCGGGACTTCGACTTCGAGCCTGGGTGGGTGGGCAAGACGCTCAACATCCCCTACCCGGGCACCTTCACCGCGCAGGACAAGGCGGCCGATACGCAGATCAGCGTGCAATCCCCGTCCGGCGGCGCGACCGCGTCGGTGACGCTGTCCAAGCACAAGGCCGTCGACTTCAACATCGAGGACGTGGCTCGGGCCCAGAGCTCGGTCGAGCTCATGGACCAGTACCTCGCACCCGCCGTCATCGCGCTCGGCAACCAGGTCGAGGACGACCTCTTCGCACTCCAGTCGAACCTGACCGGGACGTCGGTCGGCACGCTCGGGACGGCGGTCAGCGACAGCACGATCCGCTCGGCGCGCCAGGCGCTCAACGGGGCCCTCGCCCCGATGGGCAACCGGGCGCTCATCGTCTCGGCGCGCGACGAGGTCGCCGTCCTCGGCGCGTCCAACCTGCAGTCGTTCTTCGCCTACCGGAGCGGCAACCAGGCCATCCCGGAGGGCCAGATCGGCCGCCTGTACGGCTTCGACACCTGGATGAGCCAGCGGGTCCCGGTCCCGACCGCGGTCATCACCCTGGGCAGCCAGGCGTCGGGCACGTTCACGGTCACCTACCTCGGCCAGACGACGTCGGGGATCGCGTACAACGCGGCCGCGGCGACCGTCCAGACCGCGATCC
This sequence comes from Chloroflexota bacterium, assembly GCA_016875645.1. Taxonomy (GTDB): domain Bacteria; phylum Chloroflexota; class Limnocylindria; order Limnocylindrales; family CSP1-4; genus VGPE01. The sequence continues at coordinate 335 of VGPE01000265.1, read as the reverse complement.
AGGGCCTGTCCACCGTCGGCGCGTCCAACGCCACGGTGGCGGGATCCGCGGGCGGCCCGTACACGGTGACGTTCGCCGCCGCCCTCGCGCAGAACATCAACCCGATCACCTGCGACTTCAGCTCGCTGGCGACGCCGGCGAACGCGTCGCTCGCCAACGGCTACCGGAACCTCGCGATCCACCGCGACGCGATGATCCTCGCCGTTCGCCCATTCGAGCCGGTGCCCGCCAACGCGGGCGTCGACTCGTTCACCGCGTCCGACCCGGACAACGGCCTCGCCGTCCGCGTCCAGCGGGTCTACGACATCAACCACCGGGCCGTCCGGTACGGCGTC
>VGPE01000264.1 GCA_016875645.1 Chloroflexota bacterium | reverse complement strand
CGGCTGCCGACGATCGCGAGGCCCACCTTCGGCCCCACCCCGGTCACCGAAAGCAGCAGTGTGAAGAACCCGCGCTCCTCGGGACTGCGAAACCCGTACAGCGCCTGCTGGTCCTCGCGGACCACGTGGTACGTGTGCAGCTTGAGCTTCGCTCCGGGCGTCGCCGTGGCGAGGATGGCCGGCGCGGCGAAGACCTGGTAGCCGATGCCCGCCGTTTCGATCGACACCGAATCCGCGGTCACGTCGGCAACGATGCCTTCGACGGAGACGATCACGAGGTGCTGGCGCTCACGACCGGGTGGTCAGGCGCGGGAGCGCGCGCGAACCCGGGCGCCCCCGTCCCGTGCGACTGCCTCACGGACGGCCCGCTCGAAGGGCGAGGGACCGGCGTCGGCAATGGGCGCGATCGCCGAGCGATCCCGTGTGGCCGACCCCAGCGAGCCGGCGAGCCGCTCCCGGCTGGCGGTGCAGATCGCGATGGCGAGCGCATCGGCGGCATCGTCGGGCGAAGGGCGGCGGACGAGGCCCAGAATCACCTGGACCATCCGGCTCACCTGCTCCTTGTCGGCCGCTCCGTACCCTGCGACGGCGCTCTTCACTTCGTTGGGCGTCGCCTCGCGGACCGGCAGCGTATGTTGCGCCGCGGCGAGGAGCACGACCCCCCGAGCCTGTCCCACGCCGAAGGCGGTCTGGGCATTGCGCGAGAAGTACAGGCGCTCCACGCCGACCAGGTGCGGGCGGTGGAGAGCGATCAACTCGGTGACCGCGGCGTGGATCTCGGCCAGGCGCTCCGGCAGCGACGCGTTGGGCAGCGTCGTCACGCAGCCGTGGTCGACCTCGCGAAGTCGTGACCCGGTCGCTTCGATGATTCCGTATCCGAGATTGGCCGTTCCCGGGTCGATGCCCAGGACGATCATCGGGCGCCAGCGGCGGGCGATCCCCGCGTTGCCGACTGCGCTGCTGCGGAGCCGATCCGCACGATCAAGTGCGCTCGTTCCGCTGCTCGCGCGAAGCCGGCGCTTGGGCTCGCCTCGCGGGAGCTGCCAGATGGCTCACCCTGCGATCTCGGCGAAGACTTCCTCGGGGATGTCGAAGTTGGCGGTGACCCGTTGGACGTCGTCGAGGTCCTCGAGGAGTTCGACCAGGCGAAGATTCTGGCGCGCCTTCGCCGGATCCAGCTCCACCGACTGCCTGGCGATCATGGTCGATTCGGCGGACTCGACGCGAAAACCTGCGCCCTCGAGCGCCCGGCGCACCGCCTCGATCTCGGTGGGCGACGTGAAGATCTCGAGGGGGTCCGCGTCGGTGTCGACGTCCTCCGCGCCCGCGTCGATCGCGGCGAGCGCCACATCGTCGGCACTGGTGCCGTTCCGGGCCACGGTGATGAGGCCCCGTGGCTCGAATTGCCAGGCCACCGCGCCGCTGCCGGCCAACTGGCCGCCGGCCTTGCTGAACACCGAGCGGACGTCCGCGGCCGTGCGATTGCGGTTGTCCGTGGCCGCCTCGACCAGTACCGCAACGCCTCCGGGGCCGTAGCCCTCGTACACGATCTCTTCGAACTGCTCGGCCTCGCCGCCGCCCGTGGCCTTGTCGATGGCCCGCTTGATCGTGTCGAGAGGCATGTTCGCCGCGCGCGCCTTCTCGATCGCGAGCCGGAGCCGGAAGTTCGCGTCCGGATCGCCGCCGCCCTGTCTGGCTGCGACCGCGATCTCACGCCCCATCTTGGTGAAGATGGCCCCGCGCTTGACGTCGTTGGCGCCCTTCTGGCGCTTGATCGAGGACCACTTGGAGTGCCCGGACATCGCCGCCAAGTATAGCCCACTATGATGGCCGGACCTCCTCAGAGGGCTGTCGCAGCACCCCTCGGCCACTCCAGTCCGGCCTTCTTCGCCGCTCACCAGGCGAGTCTTCACGGGACGAAAGGATGGACCGCACGATGCCGACCAGGAGCGTCGATCTCGCGCATCTTCGGAGCGTTGTTCTGGCCGGTCACGCCGGCGCCGGCAAGACCACGCTCGCCGAACAGCTCCTCTTTCGAGCCGGCGCGATCTCGCGACTCGGGCGTGTAGATGACGGCACGGCCAGCCTCGACTTCGAACCCGAGGAACAGAAGCGTCGCGAGTCGCTGAGCCTCTCGGTTGCCTCGCTCGAGTCGGCGGGCCACCGGATCACCCTGGTCGACACGCCCGGCTACCCGGACTTCCAGGGCGAGGTGATCGAAGGCTTCGCGGCCGTCGACGGGGCGCTGTTCGTGATGGACGCGTCGGCAGGGGTCGAGGCCGGGCTGGAATTCGCCGTCCAGATGGGTCGCACGACCGGCCGCGCGGCCTGCTTCTTTATCAACAAGTGCGACCTCGAGAACGCCGACCCGACGGCCGCCCTCGACAACCTGCGCGCGACGTTCGGCAACAAGATCGCCCCGCTCCAGATTGCGATCGGGGCGGCCGAGACCTTCACGGGCTACGTCGACCTGGTCCACCGCAAGGCCTACAGGTGGGACGGCCAGAAGGACGTCGAGATCCCGGTGCCCGCGGAGCTGGCGGATGAGATCGCGATGCGCCGCGACCAGTTGCTCGAGGCGGCATCGGAGGCCGACGACGACGTCCTGACCAAGTACCTCGAGGGCGAGGAGATCACCGACGCGGAGCTTGACGCCTGCCTCCATCGCGGCGTGCGCGACTCCATCCTGGCGCCGGTCCTCGTGGGCTCGGCAGCCAGGGGCATCGGCATCGCTGGGCTTCTTGACGCGTTCGTCCGCTACCTGCCCTCGCCCGAGGAGGAAGGCCCGGTCAGGGCGAATGACGCCAAGTCCGGTGCCCAGGTGGCGCTGCCGGTCGATGCCAACGGGCCGCTTCTCGTTCGTGTCTTCAAGACGGCCGCGGACCCGTACGTCGGCCGCCTGACCTACCTGCGCGTCTATTCGGGCACGCTCCGCTCGCAGGGCCATGCCTGGAACGCGTCGCGCAGCGAAGACGAGCGGATCGGCCAGTTGCTGGTCCTTCACGGCAAGGACCAGGAGCCCGTCGGGGAAATCCGGGCGGGCGAGATCGGAGCCGTCGCGAAGCTCTCGGTCACCGAGACCGGTGACACGCTGTCGTCGAAGGAGAAGCCGCTCGTCCTGCCCGAGCTGGACTTCCCCGACCCCTCCCTGACGCTCGCGATCGAGCCCGTCTCGAAGGGCGACCTCGACAAGATGGGTCCCGCCCTCCAGCGGATGCTCGAGGAGGAGCCGACCGTCCGGCTGGAACGCTCCGATGCGGGCGAGCAGGTCCTGATCGCGATGGGCGAGGCCCAGGTTGCGGTGCTCCTCGAGCGGGTCAAGCGCAAGTTCGGCGCTGCGATCGCGACCAGGACGCCCAAGGTTCCCTACAAGGAAACGATCCGCGGCAAGACCCAGGTCCACGGCCGCTACAAGAAGCAGACCGGCGGCCACGGCATGTTCGGCGATGTCTGGCTGGAGCTTGAGCCCAACCCCGGCGGGGGCGTCGAGTTCGCCGAGCGGGTCGTCGGTGGCGCGGTCCCGAAGAACTTCTTTCCGGGTGTCGAGAAGGGCATTCGCGAGACGGCCGCGGAGGGCGTGCTTGCGGGGTACCCGCTCTCTGACTTCAA
>VGPE01000263.1 GCA_016875645.1 Chloroflexota bacterium | reverse complement strand
GCGACGCTCGAGGCGTCCTCGTACACGAGGCGGGTGCTCCGTCCGAGCTCCTCGCGGACCGTGCGGCAGAAGGGGCACTCCCCTTCGCGGATGACGAACCGGGCCGCACCGCCCAGTTCCTCTGCGACGCGGTGCGGGACCTGAGGCAGGTCATAGATGTCCAGGCAGAGATGGTTGGTTCTCGCGCCAGCCTGGGCGCCCCAGTTCTGGACGACCTGCACGTACTCGGTGGTGCCCGCCGCGCGCACCTCGCGGATGGTTTCCCGCGCCCCGGCCAGCAGATCCCCGATGACGGCGACCCCGACGGCGTGAAGCGGGCGGTGCTCGCCGGGCGGCGCGACGACCGTGCGCCAGCTGCCCGCCGACCGGGCGCCGACCAGCGGGACCTGCCCGAAACCGCGATCGAGCGCCCGGGCCTCTGCCTCGGTGCCGACGACATGGAAGGCATAGTCCTTGAGCATCCGCACCCGGACACCGTCGCCGGCGGGCTCGACGCAATTCCGGCACTCGCCATCGTGGGCCGCCGGCTCGGCCGTCAGCCGGAACCGGTCGCGGTGAAACGCACGATCGACCACGGTCGCCACCCACCAGCCGGTGATGGCGTCCTTGCGCAGCTCGAACAGGCCAGCGGCCATGGTCAGGCAACCCCGGACAGCGGCGGGGTGTGCCACCGCTCGGGATGCTCGGGGCCGGTGGACGCAGCATCCTGCTCCAGCGTGACGTTGAGCATCGCTGCGAGGGCACGAGCGAAGATCACGGCCGCTGCGGCGACCGATTCCGTGGTCGGAGGTTGATCGGCCCGCCCCAGCTCGCGCGCGATCGACGTGGACGTGACCCCGGGCAGTCCGCAGGGGTCGATCAGGTCGTAGTCGCGCAGGTCCGTCGTGACGTTGAGCGCTATGCCGTGGAAGGACACGCCGCGCTGGACGCGGATGCCCAGGGCGCCGATCTTGCGCGGATCCCGCCCGCCCGGGTCGATCCAGCAGCCGGGATGGCCCGCCCGGCGATCGGCGGACACGCCATGGGCGGCGCAGGTGGCGATCAGCGCCTCTTCGAGCGCCCGGACCAGCGGCTTCACGAGCAGGCCGTGGCGGCTCAGCGCCAGGATCGGGTAGGCGACCAGCTGGCCGGGGCCGTGGTACGTCACGTCGCCGCCGCGCTCGACGCGGATCGCCTCGATCCCGCGCGCGGCAAGCACTTCGGGAGCGACGCGGATGTGCGTCTCGTCGGCGTACCGGCCCAGTGTCAGAACGGGGTCATGCTCGAGGAGCAGCAGCTGGTCGGGAATGTCGCCGTCCGCCCGTTTGGCGGCGAGATCCTGCTGTAGACGCCAGGCGTCCCGGTATCCGATCCGGCCCAGCCATCGGACGTGCAGGCGCGCCTGACCCTCCTCCTCGTCCACGAGGCCACGATAGCAGGAGGCGCCGCCCGGACCCGCGACCGGCTTCGGCGGGGGCGCCTCGCGCCCGGGCTGAGGCTAGAGCAGTGCGGCGACGTTCGTTGCTGCCCCGAACGCACCGATGGCGGCAGCGATCAGCCCGACGCGCCACGGCGTTGCCGGGTTCTGCCATCGGAACCGGGCGATGGCCAGCATCACCAGGCCGATCATCGCGGCCTTCACCGCCGCTACCGCCCAGTAGCCGGCCATCTCATAGACCATCCCCAGCGGGCCGAGCTCGCCCTGGATGCCCCAACGCTCGACCGCGAAGGCGAACGTCACGAGATCCAGCAGCTGCGCCGCCGCGAGGACGAAGAGGACGGGCGCGACGGTCGCGACGAATCCCGGAACGAAGCGGCCGGCAACCGGCCGAGCGCCCGCGTCGGCGCGTCCGATCGATCGCTCGCCGTCGGGGCGGCGGTCGAAGGGCGAGCGTGCCCAACTCTCAGCGGCCATGTCCCATCCTCTCGGTGCGCTTTGCGTCGGTTCACGGAGCGCGGGACCGGGCGCTCGCGGCGCCGATCGGCTGGGACCATGATGACCCGGAAGTACTACTCGCGTCGAGGGCGGGGTGGGCCGTTCGGGCCACTTCCGGTGCGCGCCCGCACCGCCTCGACGGCCGCGATTCGCTTGGGGCCAGCAGCCCGAGCCGGCTCGCGGCGCGCACGCCCGCAGATCGGCTGGCACTGCGTCCGATCCGCGAATCGGCAGAAACTGGCACCATAGCCGCGCATGTCATTCGCGCTCGGGCAGCGCGACGGTTCCGAAGCGGACGTCTCGCCCCATCGCCCCTCCCCTGCGAACATGCGTCCCACATCGGCGCCACCGGCGCCCCGGATCGCTGCGCGCGCTGCGCGGGCCGAGGCCATCCGGTGGGCCCACCGGCCCGACATCGAGGGCCTGCGTGCAGTCGCCGTGGGCCTGGTCCTCCTGTTCCACGCGTCGATCGGCCCGTTCTCGGGCGGCTTCGTGGGTGTGGATGTGTTCTTCGTGCTGTCGGGCTACCTGATCACGGGGCTGCTGCTCCGCGAACTCGCCCAGACGGGCACCATCTCGCTCGCCACGTTCTACGCGCGCCGCGCTCGACGTCTCCTGCCGGCCGCGCTGCTGGTGCTGCTCGCCACCATGATCGGGTCCGCGCTGTGGCTCCCGCCGCTGCTCGTGGCCGGCGTCGCGGGCGACGTGGCGGCAGCGGCGGCCTACGTCTCGAACCTCGGCTTCGCCGCGCAGGCGACCGACTACTTCGCCGCGACCCAGCCGCCGTCGCCGGTGCTCCACTGCTGGTCGCTCGGAGTCGAGGAGCAGTTCTACGTCTTCTGGCCGGCGATCCTCCTGCTGGTGGCGCGGGTCGCCCACGGTCGTGAGCGGCGTGTCGCACTCGCAGTCCTCGGAATCTCCGGGGGGTCGTTCCTGCTGTCGCTGTGGCTGACGTTAGCCAGTGCGCCGTGGGCGTTCTTCTCGCTGCCGACCCGCGCCTGGGAACTCGGACTCGGCGCGATCCTCGCCGTTGCCGGCTGGCGCCTGGCCCGGATCCCGGGGCCCCTCGCGGCACTCGCCGCCTGGACCGGGCTCGCGCTGATCGTGGCGGCCGGCGTCCTGTTCACCGAAGCCACGCCCTTCCCCGGCCTGGCCGCGCTGCTGCCGACGCTCGGTGCGGCCCTGGTGGTCGCCGGGGGCGCGCGCGAGTCCAAGCTCGGACCAACGGCGATCCTGAGCAGTGCCGTGCCCAGGTTCCTCGGTCGGATCTCCTACTCGTTGTACCTCTGGCATTGGCCGGTGCTCGTGATCCCCGCCGTTGCGACAGGGGCGCCGCTTCCACCTGCAGCGCGCCTCGGGCTTGTCGGCGTCACGGTGCTGCTCGCGGCAGCCACTCACCGCGTCGTCGAGGACCCCATCCGCCGGGGACGGCTCGTCGGGACGCGACCGCCGCGCAACCTGGCACTCGCCGGCGCGTTGACCGTGGCGGTCGCCGTCATCGCCGTGGGCATCGGCGCCACCACGACCGTGGGCCCCACTGAGTCGACCGGCACCACCGACGTGGCGGCGAGTGAGCGAACGATCGACGAGGCGCTCGGCGCGCTCCTTCCGGCCGAGGACGGTGAAATCGGGTCGGACCCGCCACCGTTGACCGGCGCACCCGGGAACGTGCCGCTGGCGCCCGGCTCGGCAGCAGGGGTGTCGGCCCCCGATGACGAGCCACCAGGCGGCCCACCCGCCCCGCCGGTTTCGGCGCTCGCCGGACCGAG
>VGPE01000262.1 GCA_016875645.1 Chloroflexota bacterium | reverse complement strand
GGACGACCAGCAGGCCGCGCACGGTCGCTGTGGGTCGCAGGGAGCGGACCGCTTCCACCTTGCGCTCGAGGCCGCGGAGGTCCTCGCCCAGGTCTGTGAACAGGTCCACGATCTCGACGACCACGATCTCGAGGTGTCCGGACGCGGGCGCCGCCGGCCGCTCGAGCAGGACATCGATCGAGCGGTTGGCGCCGTCAGCGGTGACGACGGCCGTCTCTGGGCGCCCGGCCCAGCCGCCGCCGGCCCCTGTCGTGATCACCACCTGTTGTCGGCGCAGGTGCTCGACATCCCGGGGCGGTGTCGCGCCAGGGGCGAGCTCGAAGAAGGCGGCCAGCTGCAGGTAGAGCGCCGCCCCGAGGGCGGCCCAGGTTTCGACGGTCGCGTCCGGCGCGAGGCCTCGTTCGGCCTCGCTCAGCCAGCCCTGTGACACTCCGGCGCGCTCGCCGAGTTGCCGTTGGGTCCAGCCGGCGCGCAGCCGCGCCGCACGAATCGCTGCCCCGAGGCGATCGGCCAGCTGGGAGGCTCGTCGTCGCCCTCGGGTGCGGGCCGGAGCGGCACGTCTCCGTGAGCGATCTGGCATATCGGCAGAAGCGTTGCAGAGGGCGCTTCGCTGCCGCTTACCAGGCCCAACCCCGCGAGAAGACCGCCTGATCAGGCCCTTCGTCGCTCCCTGATCGCTCCTACACGTGCGGAGGTGAAGTCCGCCACCGTCCTGCGCAGGAATCCACGAGTTGAACGCTACTGCCGATTTCGGCGGACTTCGCGGCGGCACGGAGCAGTGCCCGCCGCCGGCCGCTCAATCGCGGTCTACTCCGCGGCGGCTTCCGGCACGTCCGCCGGAGTCACGCCGTGCAGCGCTGCTCGTCGTCGCGCCACGACGCCTGACAGGTCGAAGACGCTCAGTGACCACTGCACGATCGGGCCGATGCCCAGCGCGAAGGCGACGGTGCCGAGACCCACCGTGCCGCCCAGCAGGAAGCCGATGACCAGCACCGTCAGCTCGAGGCCGGTGCGGGCGCGGCTGATCGACCACCCGAAGCGTCGGTGCAGGCCGGTCATCAGCCCGTCGCGCGGCCCGGCGCCCAGATCGGTGGCGAGATAGATCCCCGACGCGACCCCGATCATCACGACGCCCGTCGCCATCATCACCAGCTGCAGCCACAGCTGGTCGGAGCCCGGCGCGGGCAGCACGGCAATGGCGGCATTGGTGGCCAAGCCGATCAACACGATGTTGAGGACCGTCCCGATGCCCGGACGCTCACCGAGCGGCCACCACGCGAGGAGGATCGGCACGCCGAGCAGGATCGACACCGTGCCGAGCTCGATCCCTGTCTGGCGCGCGATCCCCTGGTGCAGCGCTTCCCACGGCCCGAGGCCGAGACCCGCCTCGGCCTGGACGCCGATGCCCGCCCCGAAGATGAGCAGGCCGACGATCAGCTTGGGCAGCCGGCGAGCGACCGATGCCGACCACCACCGCTCACGGATCACGGGCGAGGCAGCGATCCTGGCGGCGACGGACGGCGGGCGCATCGGACGATCGTAGCCGTGATCCACGGTTGGAATGGCGTGCGTGGCACCATCAGCGCCCATGGATCTCCACTTCCTGGGTGCCGCCACGACGGTCACCGGCTCCCAGTTCCTGCTCACCACGGACCGGGCCCGCGTCCTGATCGACTGCGGCATGTTCCAGGGCAGCCCCAACGAGGTCATCCGGAACCGCGTCCCGCTGGCGTACGAGCCCGACGAACTCGATGCAATCCTCCTGACGCACGCCCACCTGGACCACTGCGGCCTCATCCCGCTGGTCGTCCGGGCCGGCTTCAAGGGCCCGATTCACGCGACGGCGGGGACGGCGGAACTCGCGCGCCTGGTGTTGCTGGACTCGGGCAAGCTCCAGGAGGAATTCGCCAAGCGCGGCCGGCGCTGGGAGGAGCGGAACCCCGAGAAGGCCGCACGGGAGGAGCAGGAGGATCTCGCCGCCCTCGACGCTGCCATCGCCGAGGCCGAGGCCGGCCGCGTGGCCAGCGACGCCATCGGCGACCAGCTGGGCGACGCGGTCGAGGCGGCCATCGACGAGGCTTTGGCCGAGGTCGGTGCGCCACCCGCGGCGGCAATCCCCGGCCGAGGACGCCGCGCCGGCGATGCGCCCGCCGAACACGGCAGCGGACCCACCGGGTACGACCTCATGGCGGTCCCCTCGCTGTACGTCCCGAGCCACCGGTCGCTGGAGGAAACCGGGCCGGTGCCCAAGCGACGGGATGACGTGGATGCTGGTCGCGCCCACGCGGCCGCAACCCCCGAGATCGCCCTGCGGGAGCAGCCTCCGATCCTCGAGGCCGACCTCGACGAGCCGCTCTACACCAGCCGCGACGCGGAGCTCGCGGCACGCCGGTTTCAGCCCATCGAATACGACCACGAGCGCGAGGTGGCCCCCGGCGTCTTCGCCACCTTCCTCGATGCGGGCCACATCCTTGGCTCCGCGATCATCCGGCTGCGGGTCCAGGAGGGCGGCACGGAACGGACGCTCGTGTTCTCCGGTGACCTGGGCCGCTGCGACACGCCGATCCTGCGGGATCCGACGGTGCTGACGAAGGCCGACTACGTCGTGGTGGAGTCGACGTACGGCGGACGAGAGCATGAGCCCCAGAAGGAGGCGATCCAGATCCTGGCCGATACGGTCCGGCTGGTGGCCGAGAACGACGGTGTGCTGCTGGTGCCGTCGTTCGCGATCGGGCGCACGCAGGAGATCGTCTGGCAGCTGGACCGCCTCATCGATACCGGCGCGATCCCGGGTGACCCTGGCCTGATCGCCGATCAGAGGCTCGTGAGGCGCAGCGTCCGGATCAGGTCGGAGTAGTCGTCGCTCAGGACGGGACCGGGGCCCGGCCGGGTCCAGCCCGCCGCGCGGAACCGTTCGACATCGGCCGCGGCACCCGCGATGAGCATGACCGTGGGCCCCGCGCGCAGCCGCTCCGCCACGTCCGGCGTCGGCACGTAGTTGCGCCCGACCGCATCGAGGCCCAGCGTCGCAGCCGTGGAGGCCACGGCGGGCGAGAGGTCGTAGTAGCGGTTTGACAGGTGGAACAGCAGGATCCCGCCCGGCCGCAGCGCGCGCAGATACGTTGCGATCGCCTCTCGCGTCAGCAGGTGCGCCGGCACAGAGTCCGAGGTGAATGCGTCGAGGATCAGAACGTCGAACGAGGACGGCGGGACCTCGCGCAGCGACAGCCGGGCATCGCCGAGCACGACCAGGGGCTGGCTGGCGGCGTCGGCGAGATAGCTGAACCAGCGCGCGTCGCGGGCGATGTCGATGACCGCCTGGTCGATCTCGAAGAAGGTCATGTGGTCGGCCGGGCGCGCATAGGCTGCGATCGTGCCGACGCCCAGGCCAACCACTCCGACCGACGCCGCGTCACGGCGGACATGGAGGTCGCGGAGGACCTCACCGACTGGCCCGCTTTGGACGTAATACGCGGTCGGCTCAGAGCGGCGCTCGTCGGTGAACTGGACGCCATGGATGGTGGTGCCCGAGACCTCGAGGTGAAGGCCCGGTTCGCCCCGGACCTCGACGACACCGAAGAACGTGCGGACCCGGACCAGCGGGCTGGCCGCGGTTGAGACGATTGCCAGCGCAAGGACCACCAGGGTGGCGCCCGCCAGCAATCGGGGCGTGAACGCCGCGATGA
>VGPE01000261.1:0-2500 GCA_016875645.1 Chloroflexota bacterium | reverse complement strand
GGCCCCGCGGGAGGGTGAGCCCCCGGAGTTCGAGGAGCAGCGCTACAGCGAGCGCTATACCTGCCCCTACGACGGCGCCGTCATCGACGAGCTCGAACCGCGCTCGTTCTCGTTCAACTCGCCCCACGGCGCCTGCCCCGCCTGCACCGGGCTCGGCACGCGGCTGGAGATCGACCCCGAGCGGCTGATCCCGGACCGGGACAAGAGCATCGCCGGCGGGGCGCTGGTCGCGTGGTCCCGGATGCCCATGGAGGAGAGCTGGCGGGCGCGGATCGTGGAGGCCGTTGCGAAGGCCCACAAGTGGCGGATCGACGTCCCGGTGAAGAAGCTGCCGCCAGAGGCGATCGAGTACCTGCTCTACGCCCCCCGTGACGAGCGAGTCGTCATCGGCTACCGCCACGAGCGAGGCGAGAACACGTACGTCGCCACGTTCGAAGGGCTGGTGCCGTACCTCGAGCGGCGGTACCGCGAGACCGAGTCGGACTACATCAAGGCCGAGCTCGAGAGGTTCATGGTCAGCCGGCCCTGTCCCACGTGCGGCGGGCGGCGGCTTCGGCCGGAGGCGCTCGGCGTGACCGTCGATGGGCGCAACATCGCCGAGGCGGCGACGATGTCGGTCACCGACGCGCTGGCCTGGGCCGCTGCCCTGCCGTCACGCCTCGCCGAGCGGGAGTTCGCGATCGCCCGCCAGCTCCTCAAGGAGATCTCGGCCCGGCTCGGGTTCCTCGTGGACGTCGGCCTTGACTACCTCACGGTCGATCGCACCTCGTCCACGCTGTCTGGCGGTGAGGCGCAGCGGATCCGCCTCGCAACCCAGATCGGCTCCTCGCTGATGGGCGTGCTGTACATCCTCGACGAGCCCTCGATCGGCCTCCACCAGCGCGACAACGCCAAGCTGATCGCCACGCTGACGCGCCTGAGAGACCTCGGCAACACCGTGCTCGTGGTGGAGCACGACGAGGAGACGATCCGCACGGCGGACTGGGTCATCGACATCGGGCCCGGAGCGGGCGAGCACGGCGGGGAGATCGTCGCGGCGGGGACCCTCGAAGCGATCACGGCCGAACCCCGTTCCATCACCGGTGCGTTCCTGCGCGGCGACCGGGCCGTGCCCGTGCCCGCGAAGCGGCGGAAGGGCAATCGCAGGGTGCTGCGGCTGATCGGGGTGCGGGAGCACAACCTGCGCTCCATCGACGTGACGGTCCCGCTCGGCTGCTTCGTGGCGGTGACGGGGGTTTCGGGCTCGGGCAAGAGCACGCTGGTGACGGAGATCCTCTACCCGGCCCTGGCGCGGGTGCTCTCCGGGTCGCGCCAGCCCGTGGGTGCCCACGACCGCCTCGAAGGCGCTGAGCACATCGACAAGATCATCGAGATCGACCAGAGCCCGATCGGCCGGACGCCGCGCTCCAACCCCGCCACGTATACGGGGCTCTTCGCCCCCATCCGCGAGCTGTTCGCGGCCACGCCCGACGCGCGCCTGCGTGGCTACAAGCCCGGACGCTTCTCGTTCAACGTGAAGGGCGGCCGTTGCGAGAACTGCAAGGGCGACGGGATCCTCAAGATCGAGATGCAGTTCCTCCCGGACGTGTACGTCCCGTGCGAGGTCTGCAAGGGCAAGCGGTACAACCGCGAGGCCCTGGAGATCCACTACAAGGGCCGGTCCATCGCGGACGTCCTCGAGATGACCATCGAGGAGGCGAACGACTTCTTCGCGCCTGTGCCGACCCTCCGCGCGAAGCTCCAGACCCTCTTCGACGTGGGCCTGGGCTACGTCCACCTGGGCCAGCCGGCGACGACGCTGTCGGGCGGCGAGGCACAGCGCGTGAAGCTGGCAACCGAGCTCTCGCGGCGGGCCACCGGTCGGACGCTCTATCTGCTCGACGAGCCGACCACGGGCCTCCACTTCGCCGACGTCGAGAAGCTGCTCACGGTGCTCCACCGATTGGTGGACGGCGGCAACACGGTGCTCGTCATCGAGCACAACCTCGACGTGATCAAGACGGCCGACTGGATCATCGACCTCGGGCCGGAGGGCGGCACCCGGGGTGGCGAGATCGTCGCGATCGGCACGCCGGAGCAGGTCGCCGAGGTGGCCGGCTCGGCCACAGCCGAGTACCTGGCGCGGGTCCTGCGCGGCGAACCGCTCGTGCCCCTCAGCGATGTGTCGTTCGCCGAGGAGGCCGGCCGGGGCTCGCGCAACGGCGGCCCGAAGGGCGGCCGGCGGATCAGCGTGGGGAAGCGCGCGGCCGCGGCCCGGTAGGCCCCGCTAGCATAGGCACGTGCCTGAGATCGACTTCGCCTTCCTCGCCGACGCGGCCGACGCGCGCCCGGGCCAGAAGTTCCACGTGATCGGCGGCGGCGTCGACCGGCTGGCCGGCCAGACGTTCCCGCTCGTCCACCCCCATCTCGCGCTCGTCATCGGCCTCCGGATCACGGCGCCCGAACTGAACCGCGAGCACGAGGTCCGGTTCCTGCTGCTTGACCGTGCCGGCAAGGAGAT
>VGPE01000260.1 GCA_016875645.1 Chloroflexota bacterium | reverse complement strand
CTCGTCGTTGATCGTCGGTCTGACGTTCGCGGCGCGCCTCGTTCCGGCGCTCGTGCTGGGCATCCCGCTCGGCGCCATGGTCGACCGCTTCGACCGGCGGCTGACGCTGGTCGTGGTCAACGTGCTGAGCTTCGTCGCGATGCTGCTCGTGGCGGCGATGGCCGCGGGCGGCTCGCTCGGGCTCGTGGAGATCGTGCTGCTCAGCCTGCTGCTCGGGATCTTCGACACGCTGCGTGGCGCGGCCGGCCAGTCCTACGCCGTGGACCTTGCGGGACCCGAGGGGGCGACGAACGCGATCGCGCTGGGCAACCTCGGCGGCCAGCTGTTCAGTTCGGTCGGGTCGATCGCCGGCGGCGTCGTCCTGGAGCTCTACGGGCCTGGCCTGACTTTCGCGTTGGCTGCCGTGCCTTCGCTCGCCGCGGCCGGGCTGCTGTTCGCCGGTGGACGGCGGGGCCATGGCGCGCGGGCAGCCCCACGCCTGGTGCCCAGCTTCCGCACGTCGCTCACACTGATCGTGCGCAACCGCCTTGTCGCGCTGATCGCGCTGGTGGTGCTGGTGGGCGAGGTGCTCGGCTTCTCGAGCCTGAGCCTCTACCCGACGTTCGCGCGGGACGTCCTCGGGACCGATGCAGCAGGCCTCGGCGTGATGTCGGCCGCGCGATCCGCCGGCGGCGTGGCGGGCCTGCTGTTGCTCGCTGCGCTCGGTTTCCGCGGTCGCGGTGGCAAGCTGCTGCTGCTCGCGTGCATCTCGTTCGGGCTCGGCCTCGTCGGCTTCGCGATCAGCACCATCTTTCTGGTCTCGCTGGCCTTCCTCCTGCTCGTCGGCGCCGCCGCAGCGGCCCTGGACACACTTGGCCAGTCGCTGATCCAGCAGAGTGTCGAAGACCACGAGCGAGGCGCGGCGATGGGCGTCTGGTTCTTCGCGATCGGCTTCGGGCCGTTCGGGTTCATCGGCCTCGGAGCGGCCGCAACCGTCATCGGCGGCCCGCTCGCCATGGGCATCAGCGGCGCGCTGCTGACGGCGATCGGGCTGGGGCTTGCGGGCGTCAAGCACGTCCGGGCGCTGCGCTGAGGCCCGGCACTGCGCCGTGTCCTGCGCGGCCGCCGGTCACGTCTCGAGGTCGGCGTAATCCCAGGCCCTGATCCGGCCCTCGATGCGGACGTACGTCCCCGGGCCCAGGCGGTCCGCGTACTCGTTGCCGACGCGCTCGCCGAGGTACTTCACGGAGAGCTGCCGCCCGACCTCGCGATCCTCGTCGTCAATGACCGTCGCCGTGCCCGTGACCTCGAGGCCGCGCCCGACGCCGCCGTTCTCCGAGATCAGGATCGTCACCCGCGGGTCACGGGCAAGGTGGGTGAGCTTCGGGTCGCCCCTGGGGATGCCGATGTCGAACCCCCCGTCACGCCACAGGAACCAGACAGGGGAGAGCAGGACGGTGTCGTCGGCGCGGCGCGTGGCGAGAATGGCGTTGATCCGCTGGTCGGGGAGGTCGCCGAGTTCTTCGACGGTGCGGTAGGTCATGGATTCGATCCTACCGGGGCGGCACGGATTGCTGTCCATGCCGTCGTCGATCACGCCGTGAGCGCTTCCGCTCCGGCTTCGCGACGCGGTTCCGCCGTCCGGCCCTCGCAAGCCGGAGGCTTGGAGGCCGATTCACCGCCCCGGGCGTGATTCGGCCGGCGATGGGCAATCAATCGCAGGAGCGCCAGGCCGATGAAAGCGCCGGAGGGCCCGGTCACGCGCTCGCAGCGTTGCGGCAGGAGGCACGACGATCGGTCGGATGCTGCCGGCCGCCGGCTCCGTCGAACTCGCGTCTTGTGGGCTGGGTCCGGCATGCGCCGGAGTGAGTCAGGGCGTCCGCTCGGTGAAGCGGACGATCTCTGACTCGACCGAGCCGTTTGCCGCGATCCGCAGCAGCCCGTACGAGTAGGCGGCCTGGCGCCGCCGGTCCGTGGGTGAGCCCGGGTTCACCATGAGCACGCCGCTCCGGCGCTCCACCAGCGGGATATGAGAGTGCCCGAAGGCCACCACGTCCACCGCCGCGGTCGGCATCGGCCCGAACGTGTACAGCGCGCGCTCCGGGGTGGACCGCTCGATGCCCAGATGGCCGTGCGTCAGCCCGATGCGCACGCCGTCCACCAGAACCACCCGCCCGTAGCCGAAGCGCTCGACCAGGTCGGGCGGATCGTTGTTGCCCGCGACCGCCTCCACTCCGTACAGGCCGATGCCCGGGATGTCCGCAAGCAGATCCACCACGAATCCGGACATGTGGTCGCCGAGGTGGAAGACCGCGGAGGCCCCCGCCGAAACCAGGCCTTCGATGAGCGCCCGCGGCAGTCTCCGCCCGAACCGGGGCAGGTGCGTGTCCGCCACGAGCCCGATCACCGTCGAGCTGCCGAGTGCGGTGATGCGGCCCACGTCGCTCATTCCCGAACCCTACGATCTACCTCGCATCCACCGATGCCGCTTGCATCTCATCCGTCCGGGCGGCCCATGCCTGCGTTGGCGCCTGCGCGCGTTCGCTCACGCACCGCGAGGTGCGCTCGCCCGCGTGCTCAGCGCCGCCTTGGCCTGGCCTCGCCCAGCCGGCGATCTGCTGCGCTTGATCGGCGAACGCGAGGTTGCCATGAAGATCACCGACGTCCGCACCACGCTCCTCACCGGCCCCAGCACCAACGACCCGTATCTGTTCGAAGGCCGCAAGCGCCGCAGCGCGGCCTACATCGAACTGCTGACGGACACCGAGCACATCGGGATCGGGGAGACCTATGCCGGGTACTTCTATGCCGAGTCGGTGCCGGTGATCGTGGAGTTCTTCAAGCCCATCCTCGTCGGCCAGAACGTGGACAACATCGCGGAGCTGTGGCGGCGGATGTACCACGCCGCCAACTTCTGGGCGCGCGTGGGCCTGGGCACGATCGTCCTGACCGGCCTCGAGGCGGCGCTCTGGGACCTCAAGGGCAAGATGCTGGGCGTGCCCGTGTACGAACTCCTGGGCGGCCGCAAGCACGATTCGCTGCCCGCGTACGCGACCGGTGGCCCGAGCAACTACCCGCCCGACAAGCTCAAGGCCAAAGCTGACTACTACCTTTCGCTCGGCTTCCGCGGCTTCAAGGTCGGCGCGGGCTCACTCGAGGTCACGCCGGGCGGCGAGCGCCGTGGGTACATCCCGATGCGCCCGTTCGAGGCCGCCGATTTCGAAGGCGAGAAGGCGCGCATGCTCCGCGAGCACTGCGGCCGCGACATCAACATCGCCTTCGACGGCCACATGGGCAACAACGACCAGACCTGGGACCTCGGCATTGCCCAGGCGGTGATGAAGGCGGTGGAGCCGTACGACCCGTTCTTCTACGAGGAACCGCTTCACTACACGGACCCCTGGGGCTACGCGGAGCTCGCCCGGACCACGAGCGTTCCCATCGCGGGCGGCGAATGCCTGACGGCCGCCTACGAGTGGCGGGTCTTCGTGGAGCAGGACGCGTTCGACATCGGCCAGCCCGACGCTGCGTTCACGGGCGGCATCCTGGAGTCACTGCGCGTCGCGTCCATGCTGGAGGCACGCGGCCGGAAGATCGCGACGCACTCCTGGGCCTCGGGTGGCGGGCTCATGCAGAACATCCATTTCGGCTTCGCGGCGCCCAACACCGCGGTGCTGGAGATCGCGCCCAACTACGGCCCGCTCCACAGCGAGATCATCGGCGAGGGTTTCCGGATGAAGGACGGCCGCGTGCTGCCGCCCGAGGCGCCGGGCCTCGGCATCCGCCTCACCGATGAGATCAAGGAACGCTGGGCGTTCGT
>VGPE01000259.1 GCA_016875645.1 Chloroflexota bacterium | reverse complement strand
ATGGTCAGACGAATGGAGAGCAAGGCGGCCGGATCGCGGCCCGACTCCGCTTCGTCCCTGGGCGATCCTGCCCTTCGGGCCGCCCTCCTCGCGGAGCTGGCGACGCTCGGTTCGCTGGCGACGGCGACCGGGCGGGCGCGCACGAGCCGGGGCCTCGCGGGAGCCGCGGTCGAGATCCTGTGCCGAGCCACCGACGCAACGGCAGCCCTGCTCCTGTACAACACCGGGGAGGAGTACACGGTCGGGGCGCATCGCGGACTCCGGGCGGAGCACGTGGTGCTCATCAGCGGCTTCCGCCGGATCGGCGCGAGGCTGACCGCGGCCCTCGAAGCGAGCGAGACGCCCCTCTACGGCAGCATCGGCGATGCGCCGCTGCGGCCGGAGATCGTCGACGCGCTCCGGGCGGACGGTGTGGAGACCGCGCTTCTGGTCGGCCTGCGCGCGAAAGGTGAGCTGGTCGGCGTCCTCGGACTGGGCTGGGGCCTGCCACCCGTCAACCGCCCCATCGACGCGGTGATGCTCCAGGCCGCGACGCTCGTCGCGGTCGGTCTCGAGAACGCACGACTCGTCGAGCGGCTGGAGCGGGCCCTCGCCACGGAGCGGCGCCATACCGCCGAGCAGGCAGCACTGCAGTCGCTCACCCTGATCGCGGAGCAGACCCAGACGTTCGAGGAACTCGCCGACCACACGATCCGCCGGGTGGCGGACGTTGTCGGCGCCGCCGGTGCAGCGTACGGCGTGATCTCCGACGCGTCGGTCCGGTACCAGGCGACGATCGGGGTGCCCGCCGACGTGGCCTCGGAGGCCGCCGGCCCGCGCGGAGCTTGGATGATCCGGCGGGCGTCCAGTCGCGGTGCATTCCTACAGGCGTACGAGCCCGGGTCTGCCAGCGATTGAACTCTCAGAGTGGCGGCCCGCGAGGGCTGGACCGCGTCGGCCATCATTCCGATTCGCGTTGAGAACCGGCTGGAGGCGCTGCTCGCGCTCTACTTCGACCGCCCGCTTGACGACCTGCCGCTCGGCCAGCGCGAGCTCGAACGGATCGGCTCGATCGCCTCCATCTCGCTCACGAATTTCTGGCTGCGGAGCCGGCTCGAGCAGGCCGCCGCCGCGGAACGGACCCTGACCGAAGAGCAGGCCACCCTCACCGCGCTCACCCTCGTGGCGGACGCCGCGCCCGAGCTTGCCCCCCTGGCCGCAACCACGCTCAACCAGATCGTGTTGTACCTCGGGGCGGCCGGCGGCGCCTACGCGCTCATCAGCGATGACGACCAGCTCACCCACGTCGCGCACGTCGGGGTCGACGCGGACTGGGTCGGCCAGATCAAGGGCGTCCCGGCCAGCAGCATGACTCCGGTCCAGCGAATGGGCGCCGGTGGCGGGCCGTACCTGCAGCCCTACGTCGAGGGTGGGGCGAAGCCGATCAACCTCGAGCGGGCGCGGGCGCGCGGCTACACGGCCTACGCGGCCCTGCCGATCCGGGTCGACGACCGACTTGCCGGGCTCATCACCGTCTGGTTCACGCGCCCGGTCGAGACCATCGCCTGGCACGAGCGCGCCGTCGCCGCGATGGCCCGGATCGCGGGCTTCTCGCTCGCGAACTTCCGGCTCCGCGAACGCCTGTCCGCATCCGAATCGCTGTACCGCACCCTGTTCGAGTCGTCGCCTGACGCGGTCATCCTTCTCTCGTCCAGCAGCAACGTCATCGCGGCCAACCGGGCGGCGCTGGAGCTGTACCGGACGGACCTCGAGTCACTGCGGAACTTCTCGGCCGCCGAGGGAACCGTTGATCAGGCGGAGTGGCTTCGGCGGGCTGCGATCCTGGCCCTGGAGGGCCGAGCAACGTTCCGGGGCACGGAGCGGCGCCCCGATGGAACCGAATTCCCAGCCCAGGTTGACATCGCGCTGGTCGCCCTCGGTGGCGAGCAGCAGTCGCTGATGCTGGTGCGCGACCTGACCGACCAGGGCCGGTTCCAGCGCGAACTCCTCCAGGCCCAGAAGATGGAGGCCATCGGCCAGCTCGTGTCCGGTGTCGCCCACGAGCTGAACAATCCGCTGGCCTCGATCATCGCGTTCAGCCAGCTCATTCGTCGGGATGAACGGCTGCCGCAGGACCTCCGGGGCGATGCGGAGCTGCTCACCCAGGAGGCCGATCGGACACGTCGAATCGTCCAGAACCTGCTCGACTTCGCGCGACGCCGCCCGCCGGAGCGCGTGCCGACGTCCACGCGCGCCCTCGTGGACAGCGGCCTCGCCCTGCAGTCATACAGCCTCGCGAGCGGCCGGATCGCGGTCGAGGTGGACATCGGCGCCGACCTGCCGACGATCGCCGTCGATCGGAGCCAGCTCCAGCAGGTGCTGCTCAACCTGACACTCAATGCCATCCAGGCGATCCGCTCGAATGATGCGGTCGAATCGTCAGGTTCAGCGGGACCGGCGGGCACGATCCGGATCACCGCCAGCCAGGTGGCTGGACCGAATGGTTCGCCCGCCATCCAGATCGCCATCATGGACGACGGTCCGGGCGTTCCACCGGAATCACGGTCGGGGCTGTTCGTGCCGTTCTTCACCACCAAGGAGCCGGGCGAGGGCACGGGTCTGGGCTTGCCCGTGTCCTTCGGAATCGTCGCCGCCCACGGCGGCCACCTCTGGTACGAACCCGGACCCGGCGGGGTCGGTGCAAGGTTCGTGTTCGAATTGCCGGTCCGCGGGGTCGCGGCTGCGGCGACGCAACGGGCCACCGGTCGCGAGCCCCTGGAGAGCGTCGCGCCCGAAGACCCGCCACGGTCCGATCCCGCCGAGCGGCTGCGCGATCGGTCTGCGCCGGCCACGGTCCTGGTGCTGGACGACGAGCCGGCGATCCGTGGGTTCCTGACCAAAGCGCTCAAACTTGGCCAGTTCGAGCCGATTGTCGCGCGGCGCGGCCTGGAGGCCCTGGACCTGGTCCGGCGGCGGACCTTCGACGCGGTGCTCGTTGACCACCGCATGCCGGGCATGTCCGGCACGGACGTCTACGAGGCTGTCGTGGCCATTCGCCCGGAACTCGCGTCGCGCTTCGTCTTCATGAGCGGTGACGTTCTCAATCCGGGGCTGCGCGAGTTCGCCGAGCAGCGGCACGTCTTGCTGCTGGCCAAGCCGTTCGACGTCGACACCGTCCTGAGGGTGGTGGCCGACATCGTCGATCAGGGGCGCTCGCGCGGGTAACTGTAGAAGCCGCGACCTGTCTTCTGACCGAGGTGTCCGGCGGAGACCAGGCCCTCGAGGATCCGAGGCGGTGTGAACTGCTCCCGGCCCAGGCCTTCGTGGAGCACGCGGAAGATACCGAGGCACACGTCGAGGCCGATGAAGTCCGCCAGTTCGAGGGGGCCCATCGGGTGATTGAGGCCGACCCGTGCGCCGGTGTCGATGTCCTCGGCCGTCCCGATCCCCTCCTCAAGGGCTCGCATGGCCTCACCCAGGAGCGGCATGAGGATGCGATTGACGATGAACCCGGGCCGGTCCGCCGCAACAATGACCTGCTTGCCGAGGTCGCCGGCCAGCGCCCGGATCGTTTCGATCGTGGCCGGCCGGGTCGCACTGCCGGGGATCAGTTCCACGAGCGGCATCACGGGCACCGGGCTGAAGAAGTGCATCCCCAGGAACCGGGCGCGACGCCCCGGCGAGATGGAACCGGCCAGGCGGTCGATGGAGATCGAGGAGGTGTTGGTCGCGAAGATCGCCCCGTCGGGGGCCAGCGCGTCCAGGTGGGCCCACAGGCGGGCCTTGATCTCCACGTCCTCGAACACGGCTTCGACGACGAGGTCGGCACCGGCCACTTCGCCCGGGTCATCGGTGGGCATGATC
>VGPE01000258.1 GCA_016875645.1 Chloroflexota bacterium | reverse complement strand
CCCGGAGATCTCCGGGATGGCCGCACCCCAGGCGTCGAACTCCGCCGCAAGGCGCCCGATCGTGGCCTGGTCGGCAAACGCGGCGTCCAGTCCGTGCCGGTTGATCGTCCAGAGCTCCTCGAGTCGCAGGCCGATCACCGTGATGGCGGCGGCGTACTCCTCGGAGAGCGAGATGTCGGACACCGTCAGGTCGTCCGTCGAAAGCGTGACCGGGACTCCCCGCCGGTGCAGCCGGGCCAGCGGGTGATCGGCGCGCGACGCAACGAACCCTGACTGCACGTTCGAGGTGGGGCAGAGGTCCAGGGTCACGCCGCGCCGGATCAGTTCGGCGCAGAGGTCCAGGTCGTCCACGGCGCTGGGGCCGTGGGCGATCCGTTCCGGACGCAGGACCAGCGCTCGCCGAATCTGCCCCGGGCCGCCCCATTCGCCCGCGTGGAGGGTGACTCGCAGACCGGCAGCCGCGGCGGCCTCGAAGGCGGTGCGGTGGGCAAGCGGATCCGGGAAGGCCTCCTCGGGGCCCGCCAGGTCGAAGCCGGTGAGACCTTCGGACAGGAAGTCGGCCGCAGCCACCGCAAGCCGGACGTTGTCGGCCGGAGGGTGTGATCGGAGGGCCGTCGCGATGAGGCGGACCTCGGTTCCGGTCCGCTGTGCCGCGGCACGCGCCCCGCGACAGACCGCGGCGATGCCGTTGGCCAACGACAGGCCGCGCTCAAGGTGGAGCAGCGGTCCCCACCGGATCTCCACGTAGCGCACGCGGTCCGCTGCCTTCGCGTCGACGAGTTCCGACGCCACCTGCTCGAGGGCTTCGGCATCCTGGAGCAGGGCGATCGGCAGATCGAATTTGCGCAGGAGTTCGGCCTGCGACCCTCCGACTGCCGGCGCCGTCAGTGCCTCGTGCATCCCGGCGAAAGTGTCCGGTGCCGGGATCCGCCGCGACCGTGCCAGGGCAAGGGCGGTGTCCACGCGGAGCGAGCCGTCCAGATGGAGGTGCAGCTCCGACTTGGGCATCGCCTCGACGAGACGGCGGAGTGCCCCTGGGCCGAGTGCCGGCCCGCGTGCCCGGCCGGCGGTACCTGTGCGGTCCGACGAGGAGTCCACGGACCGATGCTACCCTCGGGCCAATCGCCGGCGGTGACCTGTCCGTCGCACGTTTCGAGGGCCTCGTGTCATCGGTTCTCCTGATCGGGCTGAGTGGAATGACGGCGCATCGGGTCGGGCGGGCCACCACGGACTCCGGCCAGGCGTGACCCGAGAATGAACGGCGACGGTCCGGTGCGTGCCGCCTGGCTGCTCGTCGTGATCCTGTTCGCGTTCGGCACGGCGGGCCTGATCACCGCCATGGCGCACCAGCCCGGCAGCGACCAGCGCGCTGAGCTCACCTGGCGTGCCGATCAGCTGATCAAGCCTGCCCTTGACGCCGCGATCGTCGAGCTCGACCGGCTGGCGGCCGACTTCGAGGCCCTCGGGCGGCAGGGCCGGCTCGCGATCGCGGCGCTCACGACCGGCGACGCGGCCCAGCTCGAAGAGGCCATGACCACCGGCCAGGCCCTGGTCGACCGGATCGCAAGCTCCTCGGCGAGCCTGCGGATCCGGCTGCGGACACTGCCCGGGTTCGGGCCCGTGCAGGATCGCTACTTCAGCGGGCCGACGATCCAGCGGTGGAACCAGATCAACACGGCGCTCGACACGACCGAGGGCATCGGCGCAGTGTGGCTTGCTCTCACGACCGGCGGCACGGACGCGATCGCGCTCATGGCGCTGCTCGAACAACACGATGACTTCGTCGCCTCGGCCGCAAAGGTGGGCTCCGAGGGTGACTACGAGGAGGCGGTCCACCAGCTCGAACTGGCGAACCCGGTCCTCGACCGGCTCCGGGCCTTCCAGCGCCAGCTCGCCAATCGCCTGGACGTTTCGCTGCTCGATGAGCTGCTGGAACGGACCGCCCGCCTGGACGCCGCATTGAGCGAGCTGTACACCCTCCTGGTCCTGAGCAAGGGCGAGGCCACCGACCAGGTGGCCGCCGCGCTCGCCGACGTCGAAGCCGCGCGCGACCAGCTCCCGGAGGACACCCGGGCGCTCTCCGTGATCCTGTCCGAAATCGGCCAGGCGGGGCCGAGCGGGGCGGTGATCCGGATCGAACAGGCGCGCGGCCGGCTGCTGGCCGCGATCGGTTCCCTCGGCGAGAACGGGCCCGAAGACCAGCAGGAACCCGAGACGACCGGCGACGATGAGGGCGCGACCACGTCGCCCGATCCGAGCTAGCGGATACACTCGCGCCGCCGTCCCACTTGCGAGCTTGAAGCGCTGGAGGCCGCCCTCGATGAAGGTCTCGGTGATCACCGATCAGCCCTGGCTGGTGCCGGCCGATGTGCTCGTCGTGCCGATCGGTGCCGAAACGGAGCCGGGGGCCAACGGGACGCTCCGCGAGATCGACAAGCGGTCCGGCGGCGAGCTGACCGCGCTCAGGGCATTCGGGGAACTGTCGGGCAAGAAGTACTCGACCGCGATGGCCGCCGCTGGCAAGGTCCGGGCCGGCCGCCTGCTCGCAGTCGGCGTGGGTCCGGTGGCCAAGGTCGATCGTGAGACGGTGGTCCGCATGGCGGCCACCGCCGAGCGCCGGTTGGGTAGTCGCCAGGTGCGCTCGATGGCGGTCGTGCTGGACGCCCTGCAGACCGTCGATGGGGGACTGGCGGGAGTGGCGGAAGCCGTGACGCGCGGCGTGGTGGAGGGTTCGTTCGACCCGGCCACGATCTACCGCGAGAAGGTCGATTCGGCGCCGCCCGTCCTCGACGAGCTGATCCTCATCGCGCCCGGCGCCGAGAGCGACCGGCGCGCGATCGAGCGTGGTGCCGAGCGCGGCCGAATCATGGGCGAGGGCGCCAATCGCGCCCGGCGGCTGTCAAACCGGGCAGCGAACGACGTGACCCCGGAGGTCCTGGCGGACGAGGCGCGGGCCATCGCGAAGCAGCACGGCCTCTGGATCGACGTGATCGAGCCCGACCGGGCGCGAAAGCTCGGAATGGGCATGTTCCTCGCGGTGGGGCAGGGGAGCGACAACCCGCCGCGGATGATCGTCATGCGCTCCGGCAAGAAGGGCGAGAAGGACGCGCGCGGGCGCCACCTCGCGATCATCGGCAAGGGCGTCTGCTTCGACTCCGGCGGCATCAGCATCAAGCCGTCCGAGGCGATGGAGCAGATGAAGATGGACAAGACCGGTGCCTGCACCGTCATCTCGGCCATCGCAACAGTGGCGGAACTGGCGCCGGGGACCCCGCTGCTCGCGGTCGCGCCGGCCGTGGAGAACATGCCCGGCCCGCACTCGGCAAGGCCGGGCGACATCGTGCGCGCGCTGAACGGCAAGTGGGTGGACATCATCAACACCGACGCCGAAGGCCGGTTGATTCTCGGCGACGCGATGACCTACGCGGAGCGGCTCGGCGCCACGCATCTCGTTGACGTCGCGACCCTCACGGGCGCGGTCGGGCGCACGCTCGGCCACCTGGTCGCGGGCGGCTTCGGGACCCCGCAGGGCTGGTACGACGAGGTGATGACCGCCGCCGCCCGAGCCGGCGAGCGCTTCTGGCAGATGCCGCTCGTGGACGAGTACATGAGCGACCTCGAGAGCTGGTACGGCGACATCGTCAACTCCGGCTCGGTCGAGGGATCGCTGGTCAAGAGCGGCCTCTTCCTGCGGGAGTTCGCGACGGTGCCCTGGGTCCACCTCGACATCGCGGGCACCGCCTATTTCCGCAAGACCCTGCCGTTTGCCGCACGCGGCTCAACGGGCATCGCGCACGCCACGCTGGTCGAACTCGCCCTGGCGGGCGCGCCGGCGCCTGCGTCGGCGAACGCGGCCCGAACA
>VGPE01000257.1 GCA_016875645.1 Chloroflexota bacterium | reverse complement strand
TTCACGTTCGATCCCCGCGTACCGGTCGAGACGATGACGGCCTACATTGTCCAGATCAGCATGGGCGACGTGCCGACGGGCACGCTCGAGTTCCGCACGATCTTCGCCGTCGGCACCGCGCTCTTCCTGCTGACGTTCGTGATGAACGTCTTCGCGCAGCGGCTCGCGCGCAAGTACCGGCGGCTGGGCTGAGGTAAGCATG
Organism: Chloroflexota bacterium; assembly: GCA_016875645.1. Classification (GTDB taxonomy): domain Bacteria; phylum Chloroflexota; class Limnocylindria; order Limnocylindrales; family CSP1-4; genus VGPE01. The sequence continues at coordinate 3,672 of VGPE01000257.1, read as the reverse complement.
CACCCGGAGACCCGCATCCGGCGCCGCAACGAGCGCCTCTTCCGTTTGCTCTGCCTGGGCTGCCTGCTCTTGCCGTTGGCGATGTTGGCCTGGCTGCTCGGCGACCTGATGATCAAGGCCATGCCGCGCCTGCACATGGACTTCCTGTCCGGCTACCCCTCTCGTCGGGCGACCGACGCCGGGATTCTCCCGGGCATGGTCGGTAGCCTGTATCTCATCCTCTTGACGATGTCGCTGGCGATGCCGGTCGGTGTCGGCGCGGCCATCTACCTGGAGGAGTTCGGGCGCCGCAGCCGGGTGGCGCAGGTCATCGAGGTCAACATCGCCAACCTGGCGGGTGTCCCGAGCATCATCTACGGGTTGCTCGGGCTCGAGATCTTCGTTCGTGTCCTCGGCCTCGGGCGCAGTCTCCTGGCGGGTGCGGCGACGCTGGCGCTGCTCGTTTTGCCCGTCATCATCATGGCCACTCGCGAGGCACTGCGTACGGTGCCGGACTCACTGCGCGAGGCGGCCGTGGGGCTCGGCGCGACACCGTGGCAGGTGGTACGCCAGGTGGTCCTGCCGCAGTCGATGCCGGGCATCATGACGGGGTGTATTCTGGCGGTCTCGCGGGCCATCGGCGAGACCGCGCCGCTGGTCGTCATCGGCGCGCTGACGTTCATCACCTTCTTGCCCGACGGAGTGCTCGCGCCCTTCACGGCGCTGCCCATCCAGATCTTCAACTGGATTTCGCGACCGCAGGCGGCGTTCGCCCACAACGCTGCGGCGGGTATCGTCGTCCTGATGGGGACGCTCCTTCTGCTCAACGCCACGGCCATTTATCTGCGAGAGCGCATGGGACGCATGCAGAAGGGGGTCCATTGAACGCTCCAGTCGCCACCGGTCGCTTCGAGGCCGAGGAGGTAGATGCGTGGTTCGGGCCGAAGCAGGTGCTCCGCAAGGTGAACCTGCTCATTCCCGAGCGGCGCATCACGGCTGTGATCGGCCCCTCAGGCTGCGGCAAGTCGACGTTCATCCGCTGCCTGAACCGGATGCACGAGCTGGTCCCCGGCGCGCGGATCGCCGGGCGGATCCGTCTGGACGGCGAGAACGTCTACGCGCCGGACGTCGATCCAGTGCTGCTGCGACGGCGGGTCGGTATGGTCTTTCAGAAGCCCAACCCATTCCCGACGATGAGCATTCGGGACAACGTTCTCTCCGGGCTCCGCCTCACGGGGGCGCTCGATCGCAGCCGCGCCGAGGCCATCGTGGAGCAGGCCCTGCGAGCGGCGGCCCTGTGGGAGGAAGTGAAGGACCGTCTCGGTGAGCCGGGCGTCGGCCTGTCCGGCGGACAGCAGCAGCGCCTCTGCATCGCCCGGACGCTGGCCGTCTCGCCCGAGGTGGTCCTGATGGACGAGCCCTGCTCGGCGCTCGACCCGATTGCGACGGCCCGCATCGAGGACCTTCTCAGCGAGCTCAAGGCCCGGTACACCATCGTCATCGTGACGCACAACATGCAGCAGGCGGCGCGCGTCTCCGATCGCACGGCATTCTTCCTCACCGGGGAGTTGATCGAGGTGGCGGAAACGGACACCTTGTTCACTTCTCCCATGGATCGCCGCACCGAAGACTACATCACCGGCAAGTTCGGGTGAGTACATGCAGACGTCGCCGAAGAGACACACCGACCGCGAGTACGAAGCCGAGCTTCAGCAGGTGCGAGAGCGGCTTCTGGTCATGGGCGGCCGCGTAGAAGAGATGATCGGGAATGCCTTGCGCGCGGTGGGCGAGCGGGACGCCGGCCTTGCCCGCGCCACGATCGACCTCGATCACAAGGTCAACCGGGCCGAGATGGAGGTCGACGAGCTCTGTCTGCGCATCCTCGCGCGGCGGCAGCCCATGGCCTCGGATCTGCGGTTTCTGACGCTTGCGCTCAAGATGGTCACCGATCTCGAGCGCATCGGCGATCTGGCCGTGAACATCTGCGAGCGGGCCATCGACCTGCGCGCGGAGACGCGCCTCGAGGGGCTCGACAAGCTGGAGAAGATGGCCGCCGTTGCGCAGGGCATGGTGCGCGACGCGATCGACGCCTTCGTCCACAGCGACGCGGATCGCGCGCAGCAGGTCATCGATCGCGACGACGAGGTGGATGAGCTCTACCACGCCTACTTCCGTGACGTGCTGGCCGTGATGGTGGTCGGCTCCGACAACGTCGAGCGCGGGATCCATGTGCAGTCGGTCGCGAAGTGGCTCGAGCGCATCGGGGACCACGCGACCAACCTGGCCGAGATCGTCATTTTCATGGTCAAGGGCAAGGACGTCCGCCACGCGGGCAAACTCGACCTCTGAACCGGGCCCGGGCGGCGCAGGAATCGAACCCGCGGTCGGCACGCCCCGCCGGATTGCGCGGTCGGCGCGCCCGGAATTCGGGTCGAACTCCGCGCGAGGTACGCCAATGCACCTGTACCGCAGCCATCGCACCGAGGTCCTCGCCGCCGAGCTTGCTCGAGTCCTCGACACTCCCTGTGGTGCGCCCCTCGCACCGGACGTCGTGGTCGTCCAAAGCCGCGGCATGGCGCGCTGGCTCTCGATGGCGCTCGCCGAACAGCGAGGTGTGTGCGGCAATATCCGCTTCGAGTTCCCCGGCAAGCTGCTCGCGGCCCTCGTCGGCGCACCGGAGGCGGCGGCGAGCTTCTCTCCGGCGGTGCTGCGCTGGCGCCTGCTGCGAGTCTTGCCTGGTCTCCTCGCGTCGCCGGCGTTCGCCCCGCTGCGGTCGGACTGCGCCGCGCTCGTGGCGGGGGCGTCCGTCGACCGCCGCGCCCTCTCGCTGGTCACGCGCCTCGCGGACCTCTACGACCGCTATCTGACGTGGCGACCGGAGATGGTGCTCGCCTGGGAGGCCGGGGATGTGGAGGCGGGCGGCGCGAGCGGGCGCGACGCTTGGCAGTCGTTGCTCTGGCGGGCGGTCGTCGAGCAGGTCCCCGAGGCGGCGCGGGGACACCTGGCCCGACGGGTGCGCGAGTCGTCCGCGCCGGCCCCCTGGCCGCGGGTGTGTTTTTTCGGCATGGCCTCACTGCCGCCGTTGTACCTCGACGCGCTGGCGGTGGCCGCCGACCGAATCGACCTGCACCTCTTCGTGCCCGTGCCGTTCGCGCAGTACGTGCACGGTCTCGCCCGTCCGGGCGATCTGCTGCGCGCCCGCGCCCGACGCGGCAGCGAGGCGCAGCATCTCGAGGAGGGCCACCCGCTGGTGGTCGGTCCGGGCCGCCTGGCGACGGAGTTTCAGGCGCTTCTCGAGGACCGCGTGGCGAGCTTCGACGAGCCTGAGCTCGATGCGCTCGAGCCGTCGGGCCCGGACGACGACGAGACGTTGCTGGCCCGCCTGCAGCGCGAGATCGTCGAGGTTGTGCTGCCCGCGCGCTGGCAGCGCTCGCTCGAGGCGTGGGCGGCGGACGACTCGATCCGCCTGCACGCCTGTCACTCGCCGATGCGACAAGTGGAGGTCCTTCGGGACGACCTGCTGGCATTGCTGGCCGAACACCCCGAGCTCGAGCTGCGGGATGTCGTCGTGCTGACGCCCGACATCGAGCGTTATGCGCCCTTGATCGAGGCCGTATTCGGGGATCCCGAGGCTGTGCCGAGGCTGCCCTACCGGATCGCCGATCGACCGCCCCGGGCCGGCAACCCGTGGGC